>NZ_VKHS01000009.1 GCF_014141525.1 Streptomyces calidiresistens | reverse complement strand
GGGCAGGGGGGACGGGTCGGTACAGCGGCGGACGGATCGGACGCCCCGCGCCGGAGCGGTCGGTCCGCCGGGTCCGTCGCGGTCCGCCTCGCCCGACCCGTCGGTCACCCGCCGGTCGCCTCTCCCCGGGGGCCGGCGGGGGCCGATGACCACCGGTTCGTCACCCTCCGTGCGCGGAGGGTCGGGAAAGCGCGGATCCGGCGGCCGAGCGGATCGGTGTGACGACGATCCCGCTGTCGGACTTCTGGACGCGGCCCACCCGGCCGAGTAGCGTGCCGGGGCAAGCGGCGGGGGCGCAGGCTCCCGACCTCCGGGTTTCGGCCGCCGGTCTTCCCGGGCAGGGGAGGGCCACGCTCCACCGTCACCGCCGGTTCCCCGGCGGGAACGGACGGGCGGGGCAGCGGCTCCGCCTCACCGACCCCAGAAAGCATCCGGCATGAACGCACTCCCCCTGCTGTTGATCGGCCTGGCGACGTTCGCGGGCGGCTACCTGCTGTACTCGAAGTTCCTGGGCAACCGGGTCTACAAGCTCGACCCGGCCTTCCGGACACCCGCGCACGAGCAGCGGGACGGCGTGGACTACGTCCCGACCAACAAGTTCGTGCTGTGGGGCCACCACTTCACCTCGGTCGCGGGTGCAGCGCCGATCGTCGGTCCCGCGGTGGCGGTGATCTGGGGATGGCTGCCCGCCTTCCTGTGGGTCACGCTCGGCACGGTCTTCTTCGCGGGCATGCACGACCTGGGCGCCCTGTGGGCGTCGGCGCGCAACAAGGGCCGCTCCATGGGCACGCTCTCGGGCCGCTACATCGGCGAACGGGGCGCGAAGCTCTTCCTGGTCGTGATCTTCCTGCTGTTGCTGATGGTGGTCGCGGCCTTCGCGGTGGTCATCAAGAACCTCCTGATCTCCACCCCCTCCGCGGTGATCCCCGCCTGGGGCGCCGTCGCGGTGGCGCTGCTGGTCGGCCAGGCGGTCTACCGCTACAAGGTGAGCCTCGGCGTGGTCACCGTGGTCGGTGTCGCGGCGCTCTACGGGCTGATCCTGCTCGGCGACGCCTTCCCGGTGGAGCTGCCCGACCCGATCCTGGGCATGTCCCCGGCGACCTTCTGGATCCTCGCCCTCTTCGCCTACGCCGGCATCGCCTCCCTGCTGCCCGTGTGGGTGCTGCTGCAGCCGCGCGACTACATCAACGGCGTCCAGCTCTTCGTCGGGCTCGGCATCCTGTTCGTCTCCGTGCTGGTGAGCGCGCCGACGATCGTCGCCCCGGCCATCAACGACGCCGTTCCCGCGGGCACGCCGGACCTGTTGCCACTGCTCTTCGTCACCATCGCCTGCGGCGCGATATCCGGTTTCCACGGCATGGTCTCCTCGGGCACCACCTCCAAGCAGCTGGACAAGGAGACCGACGCCCGCTTCGTCGGCTACTTCGGCGCGGTGGGTGAGGGCATGCTCGCCCTCGGCGCGATCATCGCCGCCGTGGCGGGTTTCCGCACCGTGGCCGAATGGGAGAGCGTCTACAGCTCCTTCGGCGAGGGTGGTGTCGCGGCGTTCGTCGCGGGAGGCGGGGAACTCGTCCACGGCGGGTTGGGCCTGCCGGTCTCGCTGAGCTCGACGGTCCTGGCCACCATGGCGATCCTGTTCGCCGCCACCACCATGGACACCGGCGTGCGCCTGCTGCGCTTCGTCGTCCAGGAGGCCGGCGAGGTCGCGAAGGTGAGGATCGGCACCGGGGTCGGCACCCTCATCGCGGTGGGCGCCGGCATGGCCCTCACCTTCAGCCAGGGCGCCGACGGCGCCGGCGGCCTCCGCATCTGGCCGCTGTTCGGCACCAGCAACCAACTGCTGGCCTCCCTGACCCTCTCCATCATCGCGGTCATCCTGATCCGCAAGCGGCGCAACCCGATACCCGCGCTGGTGCCGCTCGGGTTCGTCTTCGTGATGGCGTTCTGGGCCGCGCTCGCGCAGCTCGGCGACCTCTACGAGGCCCGGGACTGGCTGCTGCTGGGCATCGACGTGGTCATCATCGTCGCCGCCCTGTGGGTTGCCCTCGAGGCGGTCGGCGCGATGCGGCGGGCCTACCGGGAGCCGCCGGAGGACCCCGACGCCGACGTGGCGGAGAAAGCCGAGCTGAAGGGGTGAGTCGTCCCCGTTGGGCCTCGATCCGGGCCGGGCTGGAGGAGTTCTGGGCCGGTCCCTACCGGCGAACCTTCGCCCGCGCCCGGCGCGAGGAGGACGACCTCTTCCGGATGGTCGTCCTCGCGGAGGCCCTGGGGGTGCCCGACCCGGCGGCCTACTACACCGCCGAACTGATCCCCGCCCTCTACGAGGACTTCCACGCCTGGCACCGTCGGATGGGCATGGATCGCTCGCCCCTGGAGCACGTCGCATGCTGCTAGACCTCCTCACCCCGCACCGGGTCGTCTTCGTCGGCGGCAAGGGCGGCGTCGGCAAGACGTCCGTCGCCGCCGCGCTCGCCCTCGGCCGGGCCCGGGCGGGGGCGAGGGTGCTGCTGGTCTCCACCGACCCCGCCCACAACCTCGGGCACCTCTGGGACCGCCCCGTGGGCGACCGGCCCGTCCGCCTCACCGGCCCCGGTGACACCGTCGCCGGGGTCGGGACGGCGGGTCGTCTCGACGGGCTGGAGATCGACCCGGAGCGCACGGTCGAGCAGCACCTGTCCGCGGTCGCCGCCACCATGCGGCGCCTGCTCCCCGAGCGGATGCACGCACCGGCCGCCCGGCACCTGGAGCTGGCCCGGCAGGCGCCCGGCACCCACGAGTCGGCGGTGCTGGAGCGGATCGCCGAGGCGGTGGAACTGGGGGAGCGGTGCTACGACCTGGTCGTCTTCGACACCGCCCCCTCCGGCCACACGCTGCGCCTGCTCGCGCTGCCCGAACAGCTCACCTCCTGGACCGAGGCCCTGCTCGTCAACCGCGACCGCTCCGAGCGGTTCGCGGACGCGGTGCGCGGCCCGGGCGGCGGCCGGGAGAGCGACCGCGACGCCGAACTGCGCCGCGTCCTGCTGCGCCGGCGCGACCGCTTCGCCCGGCTGCGGGCGGTGGTGACGGACCCCGCGCGGACCGGGTTCGTGATCGTGCTGACCGCCGAACCGCTTCCGATCGCCGAAACCGTGGAGGTGCACGGAAAGCTCACCGACCTCGGCGTCGGGGTGACCGCTCTGGTCGCCAACCGCCGTTCCCCGGCGGACGCCGGTGACCTGCTCGCCCGGCGCCGGGAGCGGGAGGACGAGCACCTCCTCCGGCTGCGGCGGCGGATCCCGGACCCACCGCTGTTCGACGTGCCGCTGCTGCCGGGTGACCTGGTGGGCGCGGAGGCGCTCGCCGCGCTGGCCGATCGGCTCGGAGCCGCTTCCACCTGAGGTCCGCTCCACCACCGCCCGGGGGCGGGCGGGAGGCCGTGCGCCGGCGGGATCGGCGGCGCGAGCCCGCCCGGACCCGGCCCGTGCGCACCGCGGCGGCTCACCGCCGGCGGCGACGGGATCCGGAAGGGTCCGCGCACCGGTCCCGCGGCGGTGGCCCCCGGCCGGCCCGAGGGGGAGCACCGTCGCCCGCGCGTCGCACCGGGCGGTCGAGCGGCCGCCCGGGCCCCTCAGGCGGAGTCGCGGATCACCAACTCCGTGGGGAGGATGACCGCGGACGGCTCCTCGCCCGCCATCCGCCCCATCAGCACCCGCACCATCTCGGCGCTGATCCGCGCCCACGGTTGACGGATGGTGGTCAGTTCCGGCCGGGAACCGACGGCGGCGGGGGAGTCGTCGAAGCCACCCACCGCCACGTCCTCCGGCACCCGGCGGCCCGCCCGCTCCAGGGCGGCCAGAACGCCGCGCGCCATCAGGTCGGAGGCGACGAAGACCGCGTCCAGGTCCGGACGGCGGGCCAGCAGCTCGGTGACCGCGCGGTCACCGCTGTCCCGACTGTAGTCGCCGATGGCGATCAGCCCTTCGTCCACCGGGATCCCGGAGGCGGTGAGGACCTCCCGGTACCCCAGCAGGCGGTCCACGCCGCCGGGGGTGTCCTGCGGCCCCGCCACGGTGGCGATCCGCCGGCGCCCGCCGGCCAGCAGGTGGCGCACCATGACCCGGGCGCCCTCCCGGTCGTCGGCCGCCACATGGGCCGCCGGCGCCGTGCCCCCCGCCCCGATCGCGGGCTTGCCGCAGGCCACCACGGGTATCCCGGCCGCCGCGAGCTGTCCGGCCACCGGATCGCCGGTGTGACTGGAGACCAGCAGCACCCCGTCCACGTGACCGGCGCCGATGTACCGGGTGATCCGCAGCTGCTCCTCGGGCGTGCCCGCGATCATCAACAGCAGCGGCATGTCGTGTTCGGCCAGTGCCCGGGTGCAGCCGCGCAGCAGGACATTGAAGTTGGGGTCCTCGAAGAACCGCTCCTGCGGTTCGGTCAACAGGAACGCCACCGACCCTGAGCGCCCGGTGATCAGCGACCGGGCGTGCCGGTTGACCACGTATCCGGTGCTGTGGATGGCGGACCGCACGGCCTCCGCGGCCTCGGCGGAGACGTGGTGCCCGCCGTTGAGGAAGCGGGAGACCGTGCCCCGGGAGACCCCCGCCACCCGGGCCACGTCGTGGATGGTCGGGGCCCGGCGTCGTTCCCCGTTCCGCGCGGTCGGACGTGCCGCGTCGGTACCCCGTGTCCCGCCCATCACTGCCTCCCCGTTCGGCGTGCTCACGACTTTACGGCGCCCGAGAGCAGGTCCAGACTCCAGAACCGCTGGATCACCAGGAACAGCGCGATCAGCGGCAGGATCGCCAACAACGACCCCGTGATGACCAGGGTGTACAGCGCCGGGGCGCTTGCCCCCTGGTTGAGGAGCGTGAACAGACCCAGGGTGATCGGGAACCTCTCGTCGTCGCTGAGCATGATGTACGGCAGCAGGAAGTTGTTCCAGATCGCCACGAACTGGAACAGGAAGACCGTCACCAGGCCGGGCAGCATCATCGGCAGGCCGATCGAGCGGAAGATGCGCCACTCGCCGGCGCCGTCGATCCGCCCCGACTCCACCACGTCGCGCGGCACGGCCGCGGCCGCGTAGATGCGCGCCAGGTAGATGCCGTAGGGGGAGAGGACCACCGGCAGCAGCACCGACCAGCGGGTGCCCGCCAGCCCGACCTGCGCCATCAGCAGGTACTGCGGCACCGCCAGGATCACCGGGGGCATCAGCACGCCCGCCAGCAGGACGTTGAAGATCGACTCCCGGCCGCGGAAGCGGTACATCGCCAGCGCGTACCCGGCGAACGCCGAGACGGCGGTGGAGAGCAGGGCGCCCACCCCGGCGTACAGCGCCGAGTTGGCCATCCAGGTCCAGTAGACACCGTCCCGGTAGGCCGACAGGTCGGAGATGTTCCCCCACAGCCCGGTGCCGGGCAGGAAGGTGAAGGTGGAGAACAGCTCCCGGCCCGCCTTGGTGGAGGCGATCAGCACCCAGGTCACCGGGATCAGGCAGTACAGGGCACCCAGCAGCAGCACCGCCGACGGCAGCAGCGCGATCCGGCGCGGGCGGCGTCCGGCGGGTGGTCCGGCCGGAGCGGAACGGTCGCCGGGCGGCGGGGTGCCGGCGGCGACGGTGGGGGCGGGGGCACCGACGCTCATCGCGACTCCTCCTGTCGGGTGCGGGAATTGGCCAGTCGCAGGAACCCGAAGGACAGCACCAGGGTGACCAGCGCGATGATCACCGCCGTGGCGGCGGCTGAGTGGATGTTCCCCCGTACGAAGGCGTCCTGGTAGACCTTCATCAGCGGACTCCACGTGGTGGACAGGTTGTTGGTGAGCGGACGCAGCGTGGTCGGCTCGTTGAACACCTGGAGGGTGGCGATGACCGAGAAGAAGAAGGTCAGCACCAGGGAGGGCGCCACCATCGGGATCTTGATCCGCCAGGCGATCTGCCGCTGCGAGCAGCCGTCGAGGCGGGCGGCCTCGTAGATCTCCGGCGGGATGGCGCGCAGCGCGGTGTAGATGACGATCATGTTGAACCCGGTGCCGCCCCACACCGCGATGTTGGACAGCGCGATGAACAGGGCCCCGCCGCCCAGCAGGTCGGGCTGGGGCAGCCCGAGGCGGTCCAGCGCGAAGTGCAGCGGACTGACCGAGGGCAGGTAGAGGAAGCCCCACAGCAGCGCCGCGATCACGCCCGGTACCGCGTAGGGCAGGAAGATGGTCAGCCGGGCGAAGCGCCGTCCGGCCACCCGGTCGGCGTCCAGCATCAGCGCGAACAGCAGGGCCAGGCCGAGCATGGTGGGCACCACGATCATGCCGTAGCCCAGCACCCGCAGCGCTCCGGCGAGCAGTTCGGGGTCGGTCAGGGCGCCGGCGTAGTTCGACAGGCCGGCCCAGACCTCACGGCGACCTCCGGAGCCCAGACCCAGGCCCTGGACCTCGACCTTTCGGAAACTCAGCCACACCGCGTAGCCGATGGGCAGGGCGAAGAAGGCCACGAACAGCAGAACGGCCGGCAGCAGGAAGGCGTAGGGGGCGCTGCGGGGGCCGCCCACCCGGGCCCCCCGGACGCGTCGCGTCCGGGGGGCGGTGGGGGCCGACGCACCCGCGGCGGAGGAATCGGGGGTCTTCACCGGGGTGTTCACCCGGCGACCCGGAAGCCCTGGCGCTCGAGGTCGGCGACGGTGGCGTTCTGCACCTCGGCCAGCGCCGCGCCGAAGTCGGAGCGGGCGGAGGCCGCCGAGCCGAAGGCGTCGTTGAAGGTGCTGTACGCCACGTTGACGTTCGGCCCCCAGGCGGCCGGGGCGGTGCCCTCGGCGACGCCGGCGGCGATCTCGTAGAAGTCGGGCTGGTCGGCGAAGAAGGCCGGCGGCTCGGCGAGGGCGTCGCCGGTCTGGGCGGCGGTCGCGGCCGGGTAGATGCCGCCCTCGCGGACCATGGTGGCCAGCGCCTCGGGGTCGGTGTTGATCCAGGCCGCGAACTTTGCTGCGGCCTCCGCGTGGTCGGAGTCGTTGGTCACGGCGGTGGTGGAACCGCCCCAGCTGCCGGTGGCGTTCCCCCCGGCCTCCCACTGCGGCAGGGGGGCCACCGCCCACTGCCCGGCGGTGTCCTCGGCGGAGGAGGCGAGGACTCCCGGCGCCCAGACCGCGCTCACCCAGGCGATCTGCTCGCCGGTGTTCAGCGCCTGGTTCCAGGCGGGGGTGTACATGGGCTCGTTGTGGATCGCGTCCTCGGCGACCAGCCCGCCCCAGAACTCGGCGACACGGCGGGTGGGCTCGTCGTCGATGGCCACCCTCCAGCTCTCGCCCTCGGTGGTCCACCACTGTGCCCCGGCCTGCTGGGAGAGGCCGGCGAACAGGCCCGCGTCCTGGGCGGAGAAGGTGGTCAGGTAGCGGTCGGGGGCGGCGTCGCGCAGCGCCCGGGCGGTGTCGGCGAACTCGTCCCAGGTGGTCGGCACCTCCAGGCCGTACTCCTCGAACAGGTCGTGACGGTAGTAGAACATCAGCGGCCCGGAGTCCTGCGGGATCGCGTAGAGCGCGTCGGTGCCCAGGGTGACCTGCTGCCACAGGCCCTCGGAGAACTCCTCGGCGGTGCCGGTGCCCTCCAGGTGGTCGGATATGTCGGCCAGCACGTCGTTGCTGATCAGCGTGGGCAGCGCCTGGTACTCGGCCTGCACCAGGTCCGGGGCCTCGCCGGCCTGTGCCGCGGTCACCACGCGGGTCACCAGGTCGTCGCCGCCGGCCTGGTTCTTCACCACGACCCGCACGTCGGGGTTGGCCTCGTTCCACAGGGCCACGGCCTGCTCCAGGCCCGGGGCCCAGGCCCAGTACTCCAGGGTGATCGGGCCGGACGCGTCCGAGGAGGAACCCCCGTTCCCCCCGGAGTCGCCGCCGCAGCCGGTGAGGGCGACGGCCGAGACGAGGGCGGCGGTGCATACCGCGACGGCGCGGTGGTTCATGGTTCCTCCCGGGGAAGGGGCTGTGATCGTTCACAGCGCGCTGTGAGCGTTCACAGTAGAGAAACGCTCCCGACACTTGTCAATGGTTGTTGCTGTGCGGTTATCTTGAGTTCTGTTGGGGCGGAACGGGCCGTGCACGTTCACAATCGGATGGTCACCTTCCGGGGCGACGGCCGGGCCGGCCCCCGCCCACCAGCACGAGATCGGGAGAATGTTCATGCCGGATGTCGCACCCCCGGGCCTGCGCGGCCTCGCCTACGGCGGGGACTACAACCCCGAGCAGTGGCCGGAGGAGGTCTGGGCCGAGGACGTGGCGCTGATGCGCGAGGCCGGGGTCACCATGGTCAGCCTCGGTATCTTCTCCTGGGCCCGGATCGAGCCCCGACCGGGTGAGTACGACTTCGGTTGGCTGGACCGGATCATCGGCCTGCTGCACGACGCCGGCATCCGGGTGGACCTGGCCACCCCCACGGTGGTCCCGCCCGCGTGGTTCTACCGGGAGCACCCCGACGCGCTGCCGGTGACCCGCGAGGGCGTCCGATTGGCCTTCGGCTCGCGGGGCGCGATCTGCCACAGCCACCCGGCCTACCGGGAGGCCGCCGCGCGGATCACCCGGGTGCTGGGCGAGCGGTACGGTCGTCATCCGGCCGTCGCCATGTGGCACGTCCACAACGAGTACGGCGTCCCCGTCCTGGAGTGCTACTGCGAGGTTTCGGCGGCCGACTTCCGCCGCTGGCTCCGGGAGCGGTACACCACCCTCGACGCCCTCAACGCCGCCTGGGGCACCGCTTTCTGGGGGCAGCTCTACGGCGACTGGGAGGAGATCGGGCCGCCCCGCCTGACGCCCACCGTCTGCAACCCGGCGCACCGCCTGGACTTCGCCCGCTTCGCCTCCGACAGCGCCCTGACCAACTTCCGCGCCGAGCGGGACCTGCTGCACGAACTGTCCCCCGGCATCCCGGTGACCACCAACTTCATGGTCTCCCCGACCCAGTGCGACACCCTCGACTACTGGGCCTGGGGCCGCGAGGTGGACCTCGTCACCAACGACCACTACCTGGTGGCCGAGGACGAGCGGAACCACATCAACCTGTCGATGGCCGCCGACCTCTCCCGGGCGGTCGCCGGGGGCAACCCCTGGCTGCTGCTGGAGCACTCCACCAGCGGCGTCAACTGGCAGCGCCGGGGCATCGCCAAGCGACCCGGCGAGATGGCCCGCAACAGCCTCGCCCACGTGGCGCGCGGTTCCGAGGGCGCGATGTTCTTCCAGTGGCGGGCCTCCCGGCGCGGTGCCGAGAAGTTCCACTCCGCGATGGTCCCGCACGCCGGCACCGACAGCCGGATCTGGCGCGAGGTGGTCGAACTCGGTTCCCACCTCCAGGCGTTGGCCGACATCCGGGGCAGCCGGACCGAGGCCGACGTGGCGATGGTGTGGGACTGGCAGTCCTGGTGGGCGCACAAGCTGGAGTGGCGTCCCAGCGAGGAGTTGGACACCCGCGAGCGCGCCGAGGCGTGGTACGCCGCCCTGTTCGACCGGCACCTGACGGTGGACTTCGTCGAGCCCGGGACGGAACTCGACCCGGGGCGGTACCCCCTGGTCGTGGTGCCCGCCCTGTACCTGGCGGAGGAGAGGACCGGCCACGCGCTGCACCGTTACGTCTCGGCCGGCGGCACCCTGGTGGTCTCCTGCTTCTCCGGGATCGTGGACGCGAACGACGCCGTCCATCCCGGCCCCCACCCCGGCGCCCTGCGGGACGTGCTCGGGCTGACGGTGGAGGAGTTCCAGCCGCTGCACGCCGACCGTCGGGTGCGGCTGGATCCGGTGGCGGGCGTTCCCGGCGACGCCGCCGCCCGGCCCGGTGCCGCCCTGACCGGCGACGTGTGGGCGGAGACGGTGATCCCGCGCGGTGCCGAACCGGTGTGGACCTACGCCGACGGCCCGGCCGCGGGCGGACCGGCGGTCACCCGGTACCGCTCGGGTGAGGGGACCGCCTGGTACGTCTCCACCCGGCTGGACGCCGCGGGGCTGGACGCGGTGCTGGCCGCGGCCGGAGCGGACGCCGGTCTGTCCGACCGCGCCGTGCTCCCCACCGATCTGGAGGTGGTGCGCCGGGTCGGGGAGGACGGGACGCACGTCTTCGCGATCAACCACGCCGACACCGAGGCGCCCCTGGAACTGCCCGGGCCCGGCACCGACCTGTTGAGCGGTGAGCGGGTCGGGGCCTCGGGGGCGACCGTGCCCGCCGGCTCCGTGCGGGTGGTCCGGCTGGACTGAGACCCGGCCGCCGGCGGGGCGGGGGTGCCCCGCGGCGGGGTGGAGCCGGCGGGCCCGTTCCTGCGGGGCTCGAACCAGGAGCTGGTCTTCCTGCCGGCGCCGTTGGCCCCGGCGGCACGGGCGGTGCCCGCCGGACGCTCGGGGGTGCCGGGGGCCGGCGTCCCCTCGCTCCTGTCGGGCCCGTCGGTCCCGGCCGCCGCGGCGGCGTCGGTGACCTGCTCGCGCACCACCACGGGCGGGATCGGCCGCGAACCGGGGATGTTGATCCGGATCCGGGTCGTCACCGTGGTCTCGGTCTTCTTCTCCGCGGGGGCCCCGGCGACGTCCCCGTCACCGGCGTCGGGCCGGCCGGGGCGGCCGTACGGCTCGCGGCCGGCGGGACCGGGGGCCGGGGTGTCTGTTTCACGACTCAAGGCAGGTTCTCCCGATTGGTGTCACCAACCGACCCGGCGCGCAGCCGGAGCCGGACGGCGAGCCCCACCATACTGGGGTGCGGTTCGTGGTATCTCCCGAGCACGGGATTGTCCACCCTCGTCGAACGTCGACGCGAACCCGGTGTGATGGGGGGCGCGACGGACGCGGCGGGTCTCCCCGGCGGGGACGCGACGACACCCGCCACGGGTTCCCCGGGGGCCCGGACGCGCCGATCGTCCCGGACACGTCGGGAAGTTGACGGTGGATCGACCCGACCACGGTACCCGGACCGGAAGGGTTCCCCGACCGGGCCGGTGTCCCTCCGGGGAGGGGCCGGGGAGGCCGGCAGCCGGCCACCCGCACCCGGCGGGGGGCGACGAACCGTCACCGGCGGGTCGTCCCCGCGTCGGCGGGTCGCCACCCACCGGGGCGGAATCACCGACGCGGTGGGCGGGGTTCCCCCGGGCGTTCGGACGCCGGCCGACGGGACCCGGGGAAGGGGCGGACGGGGCCCCGCGGGATGTGGCGGACCGGGGCGAGCGCCGCGCAGCAGGCGACCACCAGCATCCCGCCGAAGAGGAAGACGTAGCTTCCCGCCCCGGCGGCGAAGACGAAGTCGCCGCGCGGCCGGGTGAGGGTGAGCAACAACACGACCAGACCCCACCCGGCGGCGGGCAGCGCCGCGCCGGCCCGGGTGCCGACCAGCACCGCCCCGCCCCAACAGGCGCCCGCGCCTGCCGCGAGGGCGAGGAGCAGGCCGAACGGGGCGGTGGCGCCCTGGATCACGGCCCCGGCCGCGCCCACCACCGCGCCGAGCAGGAACAGTCCGGCGTATCCGAGGAGACGGAGGGCGGTCACGGGGTCGCTCCCGGGATGGTGACGGGGTCGGCGGGGTCGGCCGGTTCCAGGCCGGCGCACGGATCGTCCGCCCCGGGGGGCGGCGGGGAGCCGGATCCGAGCCGGAACCACTCGGTGGTCCACAGCGGTTGGACCAACCCGTTGGAGAGGGCGAAGACCGGGCCGACCCCCTCGACCTCCTCCTCCCCCACGTCGATCTGGGTGGCGTGGGCGCGCATCGCGGCCTTCTTCGCGGCGATCTCGCGGGGGCCGCCGACGACGGTGACCACGGCCTGCTCGTCGTCCACCACGCCGGGGATCGCGTCGAGGTCGGCGACGCCGGCGAACCGCCCCGGACCGGCCGCGCGCAGGGTCGTCAGGGCCCGTTCGGCGGCGGAGCGCGGCACGCAGGTCCACAGGACCCGGGGCACCCGGTGGGCGTCCGGGCCGGGCTCGGCGGCCAGTTCGACGGCGCGGACGGCGATGCGGTGGGCCCGGATGTGGTCGGGGTGGCCGTATCCGCCGTTCGGGTCGTAGGTGAGCAGGACGGCGGGGCGCGTCTCCCGGATGACGGCCGCCAGGGCTCCCGCGGCCTCGTCGTCGTCGGAGCGCCACAGCGAGTCGGGGTGGTCGTTCTGCGGGGCGCCCATCATGCCGGAGTCGCGCCACCGGCCGGGGCCGCCGAGGAAGCGGTGGTCGGTCACGCCGAGTTCGGCCATGGCCGCGGACAGCTCGCCGACCCGGTGGGGTCCGAGGCGGTCCTCGCGGTCGGGGGCCAGGTGGGCGAGATCGGGGGGGATGACCTCGCCCTCCTCACCGAGGGTGCAGGTGACGAGGGTCACCCGCCGGCCGGCGGCCACGGCGGCGGCCATGGTGACGCCGTTGGTGATGGTCTCGTCGTCGGGGTGCGCGTGGACCAGGAGCACCCCGGGGGCACCGGTGTTCATGGGCCCGAGCCTATGCCCACCGGACGGGCCGGGCCGGACCGCCCCGAGGTGGGCGGTCCGACGCTCCCCGGATCAGAAGTTCAGGTTGTTGATCATGCCCGCGACGCTGTTGGTCAGTTCGTTGATGGTCGGCGCCAGGTTGGAGCTGGCCAGGTAGAAGCCGAGGATGATGCAGACCACGGCGTGCAGCGCCTTGAGGCCCTGCTTCTTGATCAGCAGGAAGACGACGATACCCAGCAGGAGCACCGCGGATACGGAGAGGGCCACGGCGAGTACCTCCACGAGCGATCGGGGGGAGCGGGGGTCGGGAGCGGGTCGGGTCCGCACGGGTCGCCGACGGCTGCCGGGACCCGGACGGGAGCGGGAGAGCACGGGGGTTCTACCCACTCATCGCACGTGATCATAACGATCCGTGAGACATCACGGGTCGGTGCACGGAAGCAAGTCGGGGGCGCACACCGTCGAAGGACTTGCGCGCGCCGACCACCGGCTCCCGAGTTCCGACGGATTCGCGCCGGCTCAACCCCTCCACCGGTCATTTCCGGCGGATCGCCCGCCGCCGGACACACACCCCATCACCGACCGATCACCGCCACCCCACACCCCGCTCACCCGATCCCCGGGAAACCCGCCCACACCGGGCGCACCCGGCGCACCGGTGATTTACACGGCGGCAACGCCGCGGACCCGGCACCGATATGCGGACGTCGCACACTGGGATCCATACGGCCGTGCGGGTGCCGTGAACAGGGACGGGGCGGAACGATGGTCCGCCCCGTCCCCGCGTTCGCGACCCGCTCCGTCCGGAGAACGGACGGGGGACGCCGGGCCGACGGACCGGCTCAGGCCCCGGAGACCCGGGTCTTCTCCTCGGCGAAGTGGCAGGCCGACGGGTGCCGCGCCGGCCCCTCGACCTCCTCGAAGCCCTCGGGCACCGCCAACGGCGGCTCCTCCACGGCGCACCGTTCCCGCGCCTTCCAGCAGCGGGTGCGGAAATGGCAGCCGGAGGGCGGGTTCGTGGGCGAGGGGACGTCGCCGTGGAGGATGATCCGCTCCCGCCGGCCCCGCAGTTCCGGGTCGGGGACCGGCACGGCGGAGAGCAGGGCCTGGGTGTAGGGGTGGGTCGGGTGCTCGTAGATCTCCCGGTCCGTCCCGATCTCCACGATCTTCCCCAGGTACATGACCCCCACCCGGTCGGAGATGTGGCGCACCACCGAGAGGTCGTGCGCGATCATCATGTAGGAGAGGCCGAACTCGTCCTGGAGGCGTTCCATCAGGTTGATCACCTGCGCCTGCACCGAGACGTCCAACGCCGAGACCGGCTCGTCACAGATGATGATCTCCGGATTCAGCGCCAGACCCCGCGCGATCCCGATCCGCTGCCGCTGACCACCGGAGAACTGGTGCGGATACCGGTTGATGTACTCCGGATTGAGCCCCACCACATCCAACAACTCACGAACCTTCGCCCGCCGATCACCCTTCGGCGCCGCCTCCGGATGAATCTCGAACGGCTCCCCGATGATGTCACCCACCGTCATCCGCGGATTGAGCGAGGTGTACGGATCCTGGAACACCATCTGAATGTTCCGCCGCACCGCCTTCAACGCCCGACCCGACAGCTTCGTGATGTCCTCCCCCTTGTAGAGGATCTCACCCGAGGTCGGCTGCTCCAGATTCATCAACAGCTTCGCCACGGTGGACTTCCCGCACCCCGACTCCCCCACGATCCCCAGGGTCTCCCCCCGGAACAACTCGAAGGAGATGTCGTCCACCGCCTTGACCGCACCCACCTGCCGCTTGAACAACACCCCCCGCGTCAACGGGAAATGCTTCACCAGGTGGCGGACTTCGAGAATGGGCTCGCGCGCGGTCTCAGCCATGGAGGGTCTCCTTCCAGTAATGGCAGGCGCTGCCCCGCCCCGCGACGGGGGCCTCGGACGCGTCGAGAACGGGGTGCAGCGGCGGGCGCTCGGTCGTGCAGCGCTCGGTGGCCAGGGGGCAGCGGGGGTGGAAGGAGCAGCCGGAGGGCAGCGCCGTGAGGCTCGGCGGGAGGCCCTGGATGGCGTACAACTCCTTGCCCTTGTGATCCAGCCGCGGAATCGACTCCAACAACCCCTTCGTATAGGGATGCGCCGGCGCCGCGTACAACTCCTTCACCGGAGCCGTCTCCACGATCCGACCCGCGTACATCACCGCGATCCGATCCGCCACATCCGCCACCACACCCAGATCGTGCGTGATCAGGATCAACCCCATGTGGAACTCCCGCTGCAACTCCGCGAGAAGCTCCATCACCTGCGCCTGAACCGTCACGTCCAACGCCGTCGTCGGCTCATCCGCGATGATCAGATCCGGCTCCAACGCCAACGCCATCGCAATCATGATCCGCTGACGCATACCACCCGAGAACTGATGCGGATAATCGTTCACCCGCTCCCGCGCGGCCGGAATCCGCACCCGCTCCATCAAATCCACCGCACGCTCCCGCGCCTCCCGACGCGACGCCCCACGATGAACCCGGAACATCTCCCCCAACTGATACCCCACCGACAACACCGGATTCAACGACGACAACGCGTCCTGGAAAATCATCGCCATCCGCTCGCCGCGCAACCGACGTCGTTCCTCCTCCGGGGCGGTGAGCAGGTCCCGGCCCCGGAACAGCACCCTGCCGGCGGCGACACGACCGGGCGGGGTGTCGAGGATGCCCATGATCGCCTGCGCGGTCACCGACTTCCCCGACCCCGACTCCCCCAGCACCGCCAGCGTCTCACCGGAATCCACGCAATAGCTCACCCCGTTGACCGCCCGGGCCGTCCCCTCCCGGGTGCGGAACTCCACCGCCAGGTCGCGCACCGCCAACAGCGGCCCACCCCCGCCGGCGTCGTCCGCCCCGACCTCGGCGGCGTCGGTCGCGCCCGTGTCGTGTGACATCCCCGTCCCTTCTCAGCGCAGCTTGGGGTCGAGGGCGTCGCGCACGGCGTCGCCCATCATGATGAAGGCCAGCACCGTCACGCTCAGCGCCGCCGCCGGGTAGAGCAGGATGTGCGGGGCGTTGCGGAACTGCATGCCGTCCGAGGCCGCCGAGATGTCCACTCCCCAGGAGACCGTGGGGGGCTGGAGGCCCACGCCGAGGAAGCTCAGCGTGGCCTCCAGGGCGATGAAGGTGCCGAGCATGATCGTGGACATCACGATCACCGGCGCCACCGCGTTGGGCAGGATGTGCCGCAGCAGCATCCGTCCGTTGCCCGCCCCCAGGGCACGGGCCGCCTGCACGTAGTCGTGCTGTTTGGCGGTGATCACCGCCCCCCGGGCGATCCGGGCGATCTGCGGCCAGCCGAGCGCGGCGATCACCAGGACCACCGGCCAGATGCCGGTCAGCGTGATCATGCTGAGGAAGACGATCGCGCCCAGGATCAGCGGGATGGCGAAGAAGATGTCGGTGGTGCGGGAGAGCAGGGAGTCCCAGATCCCGCCGTAGAAGCCCGCGAGACCACCCACGACCGCGCCGATCAGGGCCACACCGAGGGTGGCGCAGACCCCGACCGCGATCGAGGCGCGCGCCCCGTACACGGTGCGGGTGTAGACGTCGCAGCCCTGGGCGTCGAATCCGAACCAGTGGCCGGGGGCCGGACCGTCCAGGGAACGTCCCAGCTCGCAGAAGAGGGGGTCCCGGGTCGCGATCAGCGAGGGGTGGATCGCGATGACCACCAGGAAGAGGATGAGGAGCCCGGAGACGATGAAGATCGGGTTGCGCCGCAGGTCGTGCCAGGCGTCGGAACCCAGACTGCGGGCGGTCTCCGGGGAGGAGGAGACCGTCATCGCCTCGGCGGCGGCCTCCTCCCGGGCGGCCAGCGGCCCCGGTCCCGGGGTGTCGCGCTGCTCAGGCATAGCGGATCCTCGGGTCGAGCACGGCGTACAGCAGGTCGACGAACAGGTTGGCCAACAGGAAGATCAGCACCAGGACGGTGACGAAGCCGACGACGGTGGGCGAGTTCTGCCGCAGGATGCCCTGGTAGAGCTGGTAGCCGACGCCCTGGATGTTGAAGATGCGCTCGGTGACGATGGCACCGGCCATCAGGGTGCCGATGTCGGCGCCGAGGTAGGTGACCACCGGGATCAGCGAGTTGCGCAGCAGGTGGTGGGTGGTGATCCGGCGGCGCGGCAGGCCCTTGGCCACGGCGGTGCGGATGTAGTCGGCGCGCCGGTTCTCCGCGACCGAGGTGCGGGTCAGACGGGTGACGTACGCCAGCGAGACCAGGGCGAGGATCAGGCCGGGGACGATGAGCTCGTCCAGACCGGGTTGGGGGCCGACGGCGGGGTCGATCCAGGCCAGCTCCACGCCGAGGAAGAACTGGAGCGTGGTGCCGAGCACGAAGGTGGGGATGGCGATGACCACGAGGGTGAGCAGCAGGACGGTGGTGTCCACCCCGCCGCCCCGGCGCAGGCCGGAGATCACGCCCAGGGTGATGCCCAGCACGATCTCGAAGGCGAGGGCCACCAGCATCAGCCGGAAGCTGATCGGGAAGGACCGGGCCATCAGTTCGATGACGGGTTGGCCGTTGAAGGCGGTGCCGAAGTCGCCGGTGAGGATCTGCCCCAGGTAGAGCAGGTACTGCCGCCACACGGGCTGGTCGAGGTTGAACTCGGCGCGCAGTCGGGCGGCGGTGGCCGGGTCCGGGGCCCGGTCCCCGAAGAGCCCCACGACCGGGTCGCCGAGCGCGTAGACCATCAGGAAGATCAGGAAGGTGGCGCCGATGAACACCGGGATCATCTGGAGCAGGCGCCGGACGACGTAACGCCCCACGGGCTCTCCTCGGGGACGGGGGAACGGGACGGCCGGGGGTCGCGGGCGCCCCGCCCGGCCCCCGGCCCGTCCCCGGTCAGTTGACGGTGATCTCGGTGTAGACGGGGACCGAGAAGGGGTTGAGGGTGACGTTGTCGACCCGCTCGGAGTAGCCGGCGATGCCGTTCTGGTACCACAGCGGGATGGCGGGCAGGTCCTCCACCAGCAGTTCCTCGGCCTCGCGGAACAGGTCGACGGCCTCCTCCTCGTCGTCCGCGCGGTTGGCCCGGTCGACCAGCTCGTCGAAGTCCGGGTTGTCGTAGCCGCTGTCGTTGGAGGAGCCGGTGGAGTAGAAGATGGGCTGCAGGAAGTTCTGGATCAGCGGGTAGTCCATCTGCCAGCCGGTGCGGAACATGCCGGTCATCTCGCGTCCGGTGATCCGGTTGCGGTAGTCGGCGAAGGTGGGGACCGGGGTGACGGTGCAGGCCCCGGTGTCGCCGAGGGCGTTGTTGATGCTGTTGCAGGCCGCGTCCATCCACTGCCGGTGGGAGCCGGCGTCCACGTTGGAGCTGAGGGTGACGGTGCCGCCGGGCAGACCACCGGCCTCCTCGATCAGCTCGCGGGCGCGCTCGGGGTCGTACTCGCAGACCTCGCCGCACAGGTCCTCGTCGTAGCCGCCCTCCTCGCCGAGGACGGGCGAGGTGAAGTCGGTGGCGGGGGTGCGGGTGCCCTGGAAGATCCGCTCGGTGATCTCCTCGCGGTTGATCGCCATGGACAGGCCGCGCCGGATCGTCGCGGCGTCCCCGCCCTGCCAGGCCTCGGCGTAGAGGGGGAAGGAGACGGTCTGGATGATGCCCGCCGGTTCGTTGATGTACCGGCCGTCGAGGTCCTGCTCGGCGTTCCGCAGTTGGGCGGCGGGGATGTCGTCGATGACGTCGAGGTTCCCGGCCTGGAGGTCGGTGTAGGCGGTGGAGTTGTCGGTGTAGACGATCAGTTCCACCCCGTCGTTGCGGGCACCGTCGTCCCCGGCGTACTCCTCGAAGGGCAGGAGGGTCATGCCCTGGCCGGGGTTGTAGGTGTCGATGCGGTAGGGGCCGTTGCCGATGGGCTGCCGGAGCCAGGCCTCGCGGTCCTCGAAGAAGGCGTCGGGCAGGGGGGCGTAGGCGGAGTAGCCGAGCGTCTCCGGCCACAGGGAGAACGGCTCGTTGAGCGTGACGGTGAAGGTGCGGTCGTCGATCACCTCCAGGCCGCTCATGGTCTCCGCGGTCGGCTCCTCGCCCTCCTCGGTGGGGTGGACGTCCTCGTAGCCCCGGATGAACTCGAAGAAGTAGCTGCCGATCTGCGCGTTCTCGATGTTGGCGCCGTAGTTCCAGGCGTTCACGAAGGAGTCGGCGGTCACGGGGGTGCCGTCGTGAAAGGTCCAGCCCTCCCGCAGGGTGATGGTGAAGGTCTGCTGGTCGTCGGTCTCGATGGACTCGGCGACGGCGTCCTCGGCCTCGGCGGTCTCGGGGTTGTAGCGCTTCAGGCCGCGGAACGTCATGTCCAGGACCTTGCCGCCCTGGACCTCGTTGGTGTTGGCGGGTTCGAGTTCGTTCTGCGGCTCGCCCCAGGAGGCGCGAACGAGGCCGCCGTTCTCCCCGGCCGCGGTTCCCCCGTCGTCACCCCCGCCGCACGCCGCGAGGGCCAGGGCGAGGACGGCCGCCCCGATCAGGGTCCGGTGCGGACGACCGGTTGGGCGCATGGGGTGCCTCCTGAATGACCGATGATCACATTCGGTGCCCATGAGAACGTCCGGGGGCCGGGCCGGTGGTGAGGGAGCCGGGCGGGCCCGGGATTTCATCCCGGAAAACCCCCGAATGCACCACACGGAACCCCCCGTCGCGCGGCCGGGACGGGGAGCGGGTCCCGCCGGTGGGAAGGGGGACAACGGCGCCGGCCCCCGACGGAGGTCGGGGGCCGGCGCGGGGTGCCGTGGTCGGACGGCACCGGGGTTCTCAGGCGGGAACCACCGTGCGTTCCTCGGCGAAGTGGCAGGCCGACGGGTGGCGCACCGGTCCCTCGGCGTCGCGCAGCACCTCGGGCACCGCCAGCAGCGGGGTCTCGTCGGCGCAGCGCTGCTCGGCCTTCCAGCAGCGGGTGCGGAACCGGCAGCCCGAGGGCGGGTTGGCCGGGGAGGGCACGTCGCCGTGGAGGATGATCCGCTCCCGGCGGTCGCGCGCCTCGGGGTCGGGGACCGGCACGGCGGAGAGCAGGGCCTGGGTGTAGGGGTGGGTCGGGTGCTCGTAGATCTCCCGGTCCGTCCCGATCTCGGCCATCCGGCCGAGGTACATCACGCCGACGCGGTCGGAGATGTGCCGGACGATGGACAGGTCGTGGGCGATGAACAGGTAACTCAGCTCGAACTCGTCCTGGAGGCGTTCCATCAGGTTGATCACCTGCGCCTGCACCGAGACGTCCAACGCCGAGACCGGCTCGTCACAGATGATGATCTCCGGATTCAGCGCCAGACCCCGCGCGATCCCGATCCGCTGCCGCTGACCACCGGAGAACTGGTGCGGATACCGGTTGATGTACTCCGGATTGAGCCCCACCACATCCAACAACTCACGAACCTTCGCCCGCCGATCACCCTTCGGCGCCGCCTCCGGATGAATCTCGAACGGCTCCCCGATGATGTCACCCACCGTCATCCGCGGATTGAGCGAGGTGTACGGATCCTGGAACACCATCTGAATGTTCCGCCGCACCGCCTTCAACGCCCGACCCGACAGCTTCGTGATGTCCTCCCCCTTGTAGAGGATCTCACCCGAGGTCGGCTGCTCCAGATTCATCAACAGCTTCGCCACGGTGGACTTCCCGCACCCCGACTCCCCCACGATCCCCAGGGTCTCCCCCCGGAACAACTCGAAGGAGATGTCGTCCACCGCCTTGACCGCACCCACCTGCCGCTTGAACAACACCCCCCGCGTCAACGGGAAATGCTTCACCAGGTGGCGGACTTCGAGAATGGGCTCGCGCGCGGTCTCAGCCATGGAGGGTCTCCTTCCAGTAATGGCAGGCGCTGCCCCGCCCCGCGACGGGGGCCTCGGACGCGTCGAGAACGGGGTGCAGCGGCGGGCGCTCGGTCGTGCTGCGCTCGGTGGAAAGGGGGCAGCGGGGGTGGAAGGAGCAGCCGGAGGGCAGCGCCGTGAGGCTCGGCGGGAGGCCCTGGATGGCGTACAACTCCTTGCCCTTGTGATCCAGCCGCGGAATCGACTCCAACAACCCCTTCGTATAGGGATGCGCCGGCGCCGCGTACAACTCCTTCACCGGAGCCGTCTCCACGATCCGACCCGCGTACATCACCGCGATCCGATCCGCCACATCCGCCACCACACCCAGATCGTGCGTGATCAGGATCAACCCCATGTGGAACTCCCGCTGCAACTCCGCGAGAAGCTCCATCACCTGCGCCTGAACCGTCACGTCCAACGCCGTCGTCGGCTCATCCGCGATGATCAGATCCGGCTCCAACGCCAACGCCATCGCAATCATGATCCGCTGACGCATACCACCCGAGAACTGATGCGGATAATCGTTCACCCGCTCCCGCGCGGCCGGAATCCGCACCCGCTCCATCAAATCCACCGCACGCTCCCGCGCCTCCCGACGCGACGCCCCACGATGAACCCGGAACATCTCCCCCAACTGATACCCCACCGACAACACCGGATTCAACGACGACAACGCGTCCTGGAAAATCATCGCGATGCGGTCGCCCCGGATGGCGCGGCGCTTGTCCTCGGAAAGGGTCAGCAGGTCCTCGCCGCGGAAACGGATCTCCCCGCCGGCGATGTGGCCGGGCGGGGTGTCGAGGATTCCCATGATCGCCTGCGCGGTCACCGACTTCCCCGACCCCGACTCCCCCAGCACCGCCAGCGTCTCACCGGCGTTCACCGAGTAGTTGACGCCGTTGACGGCGCGTGCCACGCCTTCCCGGGTGCGGAACTCCACCTGGAGGTCACGGACCTCCAGCAGCGGGGTGTCCCGGTCCGCCGGTGCCTCCGCGGACTTGTCGATCCGCACGGCCCCGGAGGAGGTCGTCTCCACGGGACCGGTGGTGCCGGTGGTCGCGTTCGGCTCGTCGGCCGTCGGCCGTTCGGTACGGTCGCTCATGCGGTACGCCTCCCTCAGCGCAGCTTGGGGTCGAGGGCGTCGCGCACGGCGTCGCCCATCATCAGGAACGCCAGGATGGTGGCGCTGAGCATGATCGAGGGGAAGATCAACACGTGCGAGGCGACCCGGATCGAGTCCTTGCCGAAGTTGATGTCCCCACCCCAGGAGACCGCCGGGTCGGCGAGGCCGATGCCCAGGTAGGACAGGGTGGCCTCGGCCGAGATGTAGCCGCCGAGGGCGATCATCGCCACCACGATCACCGGGGCGATGGCGTTGGGCAGGATGTGCCGCATCAGGATCCGGGTGGTCCCGGCGCCCAGCGAGCGGGCGGCCTGCACGTAGTCGGCCTGCTTGACCTGGATGACCGACCCGCGCATGACCCGGGCGATGGTCGTCCATCCCAGGACGGCGAGGGCCAGCGAGATCACCATCGGGCCGCGCACGTCGAAGGAGACCAGGATGACCATGGCGCCCAGCAGGAAGGGGATGCCCATGAAGGTGTCCACCACGCGGGAGAGCACGGTGTCCACCCAGCCGCCGAAGTAACCGGCGAGCATGCCCACCAGGCTGCCGAGCACGAAGACGATCGCGGTCACCGTCAGGCCGATGATGATCGAGGCCCGGGTGCCGTGGATGATGCGGGCGTAGATGCTGCGGCCCTGCGCGTCGTACCCGAGCCACTCGGGTGAGAAGAAGTGCGTGAGCTGCGGCTGCTGCAGGTAGAACTGCGTCAGGTCGCCGTCGCGCGGGCTGGCGTCGGTGAACAGACCGGGGAAGGCCGCGATCGTGAGGAACAGCAGGATCAGCCCGGCGGAGATCAGGAACGACGGCTTGCGCCGCAGGTCGTGCCAGGCGTCCGACCACAGGCTGCGCGGCTTGCCCGGCGCGGGCCCGGAGTCGGGTTGCTCGTCGACCGGGACGGGAACCGCGGGCTGGGTCGCCTTCAGGGTGGCGGCCTCGGGGGTGGCCTTCATGGGGACGTCAGGCATAGCGAATCCTCGGGTCCAGCACGGCGTACAGCAGGTCGACGAGCAGGGTCACGACGAGGTAGACGAGGATCATGAAGGTGACGATGCCGACGACCGTCGCCCCCTCGCGGTAGGACAGCGCGCGGTAGACGGCGCTGCCGATGCCGTTGACGTTGAAGATGCCCTCGGTGACGATCGCGCCGGCCATGAGGTTGCCGATGTCCACGCCCAGGAAGGTGACCACCGGGATGAGGGAGTTGCGCATCAGGTGCACGCTCACCGCGCGGCGGCCGGTCAGGCCCTTGGCGCGGGCGGTGCGCATGTAGTCGGCACGCTTGTTCTCGGCGACCGAGGTGCGGGTCAGACGCGCCACGTAGGCCAGCGAGAGCGAGGACAGGACCATGGCCGGGAGGATCAGTTGGCTCCAGGCGGTGGGGTCCTGCACGGTGGGGCGGGCCCAGCCGAGGTTGTGCGCGAAGAAGACCTGGTACAGGTAACCGATCACGAAGACCGGCACCGAGATGAAGAGCAGGGTGACGAACAGGATCATCCGGTCCGTCTTGCCTCCGCGGCGCAGACCGGCGATCACGCCGAGGCCCACGCCCAGGACGACGGTGATCAGGAAGGCCAGCGCGGTCAGCCGCAGGGTCGCGGGCAGCGCCGAGGTGATCACGTCGATCACCGGCCGACCGCTGGCGATCTGGGTGCCGAAGTCCCCCTGGAGCAGGCCGAGGAGGTAGTTGAGGTACTGGTGCCAGAGCGGCAGGTCCAGACCGAGGTCGGCCTTCATCGCCGCGATCTGGGCCTCGTCGACGCTGCGTTCGCCCCACAGGGCCCGGACGGGATCGCCGGGCAGTGCGTACATCATCAGGAAGACCAGCAGCGTGGCCCCGATGAAGACGGGAATCATCTGGAGCAGTCGGCGTACGACATAGCGCCCCATCGTTCCTCCAACTCGGATGTGTCGGATCACGGGAGCGACGGGCCGCCCGCCCGGGGTGCGGGTGGTGCGGCCCGTCGCTTCTCCGCGGCCTCCGGCCGGATACGGCCGTGGCCGACGGGCGCCCCGGGTGTCGGGGGCGCCCGCCGGAGCGGCCTTACTTGACGGTGACCTCGGTCAGGACCGGCTGGCCGGTGACGGTGAAGCGGACGTTCTCCACGTTCTCGGAGAAGCCGCCGTTCACGCCCTGGTGCCACAGCGGGATGGCCGGCATGTGCTCGAAGAGCTCCTTCTCGGCCTCCTGGTAGGCGGCCACGGTCTCCTCGACGGAGGAGGCGGAGTCACCCTCGGCGAAGAGGGCGTCCACCTCGTCGTTGGAGAAGAAGCCGGTGTTGGCGGAGGAACCGGTGCCGTACAGCTCCTTCATGAAGGAGACGTTCAGCGGGTAGTCGGCGATCCAGCCGCCGCGGTACATCGACTCGACCTCCTTGGCGTCACGCGCGTTGAGGTCGGTCTGGAAGTCCGGCTTGGCGTCGCCGGTGCACTCCACGCCGGTGTTCTGGCGGATGCTGTTGCAGACCGCGGTCACCCAGGCCTCGTGGCCACCATCGGCGTTGTACTGGATGGTGATCTCGTTGCCGGGGACGCCGCCGCCCTCCTCGATGAGCTCGTTGGCGCGCTCCGGGTTGAACTCCATGATCTCGCCGCCGGCGTTCTCCTGGAAGCCCATGGCACCGGGGGCGACGAAGCCGGTGGCGACGGTCACCGAGTTGTTCATCACGGTGGAGACGATGGTCTCGCGGTCGATGGCCATCGACAGACCCTGCAGGACGCGCGGGTCGGTGTCCTCCCAGGTCTCGCTGTAGAAGACCGGGACCAGGGTCTGGTTGGCCATGTACGGCTGGGAGATGGCGCGGTCGCCCAGGTCGTCCTGGAAGACCGGCAGGTTCTGGGTGTCGACCTGGCGCAGGATGTCGAGGCTGCCCGAGAGCAGGTCGTTGTAGGCGGCGTTGAGGTTGTTGTAGTTGACGATCTCGACGCCGTCGTTCTGCGCCTTGTTGTCGCCCTGGTAGTCCTCGTAGGCCGTGAGGGTGATCTTGGAGTCGCGCTCCCACGAGGTGAACTCGTAGGGGCCGTTGCCGATCGGCTCCTGGCCGAAGGCCTCGGGGTCGTCGTAGAAGCTGCTGGGCAGCGGGGTGAAGGGGTTGTAGCCCAGCTTGTAGTTGAAGTACGAGACCGGGGAGGAGAGGGTGACCTTGAAGGTCAGCTCGTCGATGACCTCGAGGCCGGACATCTCCTCGGCGGTGGCGTCGCCCTCCTCCGGGTGGACCTCGTCGTAGCCCTCGATGTCCGCGAACCAGTAGCTGTTCTTCTGGTTGTTGGCCAGCTGGGCGGCCCAGTTCCACGCGTTGACGTAGGACTCGGCGGTCACGGCCTCACCGTCGTGGAAGGTCCAGCCGTCGCGGAGGGTGATGGTCCACTCGGTGGCGTCCTCGTTGGCCTCGATGGACTCGGCGGCGGTGTAGACCAGGCCGCCCTCGTCGTCGAAGTCGACCAGGTTGGCGAAGACGTTGTCGATGACCAGGGCACCGTACTGCTCGTTGGTGTCGGTCGGGATCAGCGGGTTCTGGGGCTCGCCACCGTCGACGGAGAAGACCGCCGAGGCGGAGCCGCCGCCCTCACCACTGCCGCCGTTGCCGTTGCCGTTGTCATCGCCGCCGCCGCAGGCGGTCGCGGCGAGAGCCACGCCTATCGCACCTGCCACCCACTTGGCGCTGCGCGCACCGCGCATGGGCCTGCCTCCTTCGGAGTTCGCTCGAAGCATGGGGGCGCCGCACACGCGAAGCCTTCACACCCGTCGTGTTCGGCGCCATGCGATCGGGAAGCCGGGGATCACCCTCCCGCGGAAGGCCCGAACGGTCGATCGCAACCTGAACCACTATGCGACCCAATCGGGGCCCCATGCGCCATTTCAGATCACAATGTGATGACAGAGCGAACACTGAAACGGACAATTCGCCCGATACTCCAGTACCCCCGAGGGGTTCAACAGGGCGAATGTGACGCGCAACACCCCAAGGTGTCCGTACATCGAACAGGTGTGGACCTCTGACCGTTTTATCCCCCCTGACATGTTCACATTGCAATCATTGTGTGAGTGAGAGGCAAAAAAACTTCACCGCGTGACGACAGAGGGGTGGCGGGACGGAATTCGGGACCTTTTCCTCACCCAGCGCACATGTTCGGGGAATACGGCCGATCGTCCACCGGGCACCGCCTCCCGCCCCCGGCCGGGGGGGGAAGGGGCGGGTCGGGGAGGC
>NZ_VKHS01000899.1 GCF_014141525.1 Streptomyces calidiresistens | reverse complement strand
CGGTGGGGGTGCCGGGGCGGGAGGCGAGGTAGGAGAAGAGGCAGCCCACGAGCATGGAGACGGCTCCTGCCGTGGAGGCTGCGAAAACCACGTCGGGGGAGAGGTCGAGGAGGCGTGGGACGGCGTTGAGTGCTCCGGCGCCGAAGACGCATATCAGTGCCACGCCGAGGTATCCCGGTCGTTTCCGTCGGAAGACGCCGGAGGTGGGCGGGCGGAGGATGAGGAGCACGCCGGGGAGAAGGAACAGGGCGGCGAAGATGCCGAGCAGTACCGCCTGGGGGTTGGGGTTCATGGGACCGTTCAGTTCCGGGTGAGGTGGTGGAGGAAGGCCGTCCACGCCTCGGTGGGGATGCGGGTGCGGGGGCCGGTGGGGCGCTTGGAGTCCCGCACGCCCACGTGGTCGGTCCCGCGTCGTATCTCGACGCACTCGCCGTTCTGCATGCTGTGACTGCTTCGGATCCATGTGGCTCGGGACGTGTTCACCGTTCACCTCCGGGTCGGGATCATTCCTTGGCGAGGCGCTGGATGTACGCCTCCGACTCCATCGGTCCGAGGGCCGTGGCCCGGATGTGGTCGAAGACGCGGGTGTAGTGCGCCGTGTCGGTGGCGGACTCCAGATAGGCGTGACTGGTGAGGTGTTCGAGGAGAACGACCTCCAACGCCGCCGGCGCGGGGAAGCTGTAGAGGTGGAACGGGAGCATCCCGCCCTGACATGCACCTGCGGTGAAGGGTAGTACCTGCAAGGTGACCCGGGGAAGCCGGGCCATCTCGATCAGGTGCCGCAGTTGGTCACGCAACACCCCGGCACCGCCCACTTGTTGGCGCAGCGCTGTCTCCCCGAGCACGATCCACAGGGTGAGGGGGTTCGTGGTGCGGGTGAGGGCCTTCTGTCGCTCCAGGCGGACCTGCACGCGGGTTCGCCGGTCCTCGTCGAGTGGGCCGGGCTCTCCACCCTGGATGATCGCCGTGGCGTATGCCTCGGTTTGCAGGAGGCCCGGCACGGTGGAGGGCTGGAAGCCCCGGCAGGCGGCCACTTCCTCTTCCAGGCCGATGAGATCGAGGAAGTCCTGCGGCAGTCGATCCTCCAGCGCCTGCCACCACCGTTCCCGACGGCTTTCGCGGGCGAGCGCCAGCCAGCTCTCCCGGGTGTGGGGATCAGATACCCCGTACAGGTCGAGGAGCACCTTGAGGTCGAGTTGTCGGATGCCGGAGCGTCCCGTCTCGATCCTGCTGATCTTCCCCGGATGGCAGCTCAGCTCACGTGCCGCGTCCTCCAGGAGCAGGCCGCGATCCTCGCGCAGTCGGCGGAGATTGGTGCCCAGGACGCGGCGTCGGACGGTGGAACGCAGTTCTGTGCTCATCGGTGGAACCTCCCCTGATCGGTCGCATCCTGTCATGGGGGATGAGCACTACGGAATCGAACTTGGGAACCAACTGTTTTGAGTGACTTGCAAAATGGGACACTTCGAACGATGCTTCATTCCGTAATGACTCGCACACTTTGAGTCAAGGGGTGTGTGGGGCGTCCTCCTCCGAAGGGACATCGCATGGTGCCGTCGCTTCCCCTCCCGTCCCCGCTGTCGTCGCCGCCGGTGGAGCGGGAGGGCCGTCGGGAGTACGAGCCGCTGCTCGGGAACGCGGGTGCCGCGCGGCGGTGGGCGACACGGGTGGCCATCGAGTGGGGGCAGCCGGACATGGCGCCGACGGTGGCGCTGGTGGCGGGGGAGTTGGCGGCCAACGCGGTACTGCACGGGTGTTCCCGGCAGCGGCCGTTCGGGGTGCGCGTGGTGCTGCACGGCGCGGCTCTGCGGGTGGAGGTGTCCGACGGCCGGGCCGACCGGCTGCCGTTCCGCAGGCCGGCGGGGCCGCAGGAGACGTTCGGCCGTGGACTGCTCCTGGTGGAGGCCGTCGCCGACCGGTGGGGCGTGACCGTGGATGCCGGCGGCAAGACCGTGTGGGCCGAGGTGGACGTGCCGCCGGAGGACCCGGCCGGCCGGGCGGTGGAGTGGACGGGAGCGGCGGCGCGGGGGTGAGAGCCCGGGCGGGCGG
>NZ_VKHS01000898.1 GCF_014141525.1 Streptomyces calidiresistens | reverse complement strand
GGCCTCAACGGTGCCGCCGACCCCCGCCCCCCGGGGCCGGCGCGTTCCCGGCCGCGGGTCCCCCGCGGAAGTCCGGACCGGGCCGGCCGTCGCCCACCCCATCGGGTAGAACTTGTTCCATGAACGACACCCTCCACTACCTGCTCGACCTGCTCGACCTCGAGCGGATCGAACAGGACATCTACCGGGGCGACAGTCACCCCTCGGTGATCCCCCGGGTCTTCGGCGGGCAGGTCGCCGCCCAGGCGTTGGTCGCCGCGTGCCGCACCGTCACCGACGACCGGCTGCCGCACTCCCTGCACTCCTACTTCCTGCGCCCCGGCGACCCGGGCGCCCCGATCGTCTACCAGGTGGACCGCATCCGCGACGGCCGGTCGTTCACCACCCGTCGGGTGGTGGCCATCCAGCACGGTCAGCCGATCTTCCACCTCTCGGCCTCCTTCCAGGTGCACGAGGAGGGTCTGGAGCACCAGGAGGAGATGCCACAGGCGCCCGACCCCGAGTCGCTGCCGACCGCCGACGAGCTCCTGCCCCGCTACGCCGACACCTTCATGCACCCCGACGTGGTGTCGCTGCTGCTGGAGGCACGCCGCGCGATCGACCTGCGCTACGCGGTCGAACCGCCCTACGCCACCGTCGGTGAGCCGCGCGAGGCGCGCTCGCGGGTGTGGTTCCGCACCGACGGCAAGATCCAGGGTGTCCACGACAACCCCGTGGTCCACCTCTGCCTGGCCACCTACGTCTCCGACATGACCCTGCTGGACTCGGTGCTCCTCGCGCACGGGCGCGGTGGCTGGACGGTCGGGGACGTGGTGGGCGCCAGCCTCGACCACGCCATGTGGTTCCACCGGCCGTTCCGGGCCGACGAGTGGCTGCTGTACGACACCGACGCCCCCACCACGCAGAACGGGCGCGGCCTGGCCCGGGGACAGATCTGGACCCGGGACGGCCGGCTCGCCGTCTCGGTCATCCAGGAGGGCGTGGTCCGCGTCCCCCGTGACCGTTCCTGAGGCGTCCGACCGCGACCGCCGTCCCGCCACCGGCGCCGGGACGGCCGCCCGGGGCGGGTCTCACTCCAGGCCGGCCGCCGCCAACAGGTACGCCGTCATCGGCTCGTAGTACCGGGGATCGGTCACGTGGTCGTCCAGCGGCACGCACACCGCCAGCGTCCCCTCCGCCTCGGCCAGGAACAGCGCGGGGTCGTTGCAGTCGGCGAACCCCACCGTCTCGATGCCGTGTTGCGCCGCGCACCCGGCCCACCCGTGGTCGGCGATCACCAGGTCCGGCGGCGCCTCGCCCTCCTGCGGCAGCGCCCGCAGGATCTCCGCCATCGGGGCGGGGGAGTGGGTGTGCCACAGGGACGCTCCCCGCTCGTACATCGCCACCCCCGCCAGTTGGGTGACCACGCCCTCGTCGGCGGTCAGTCCCAGCGGGACCCGCACCAGCTCGCAGCCGGCCGCCACCAGGGCCGCCGTCACCCGCGAGTGGGTGTCCAACAGGCCGCCCGGGTGACCGGTGGCGGACAGGAACCGCCCGCCCCGCTCGGCGGTGCGGCGCAGTACCTCCGCCGTGCGGTCCAGGGCCGCCACCGTCAGCTCGGGGTCGATGGTGTCCTGTCCCCGGCGGTGGGCGGGATCCTCGTTCACGCCGCAGCGCTCCGCCATCACCGCGAGCACGTCCTGCTCGTCGTTCCAGCGGTCGCCCAGTTCGACCCCCAGCCAGTAGTAGCGGTTGCCGTTGGCCAGTTCCCGGTAGTGGGAGAGGTTGTTCTCCCTGGGGGTCGCCACCTCCCCCGCGATCCGGGTGCGCACCAGGTGCTCCAGCAACTCGGAGCGGGAGGGGGCCGGGGGCACCTGCCGAACCGGCGGGCCCGGCGGAACGGGGGCGGCCGACATGGCCGGGGGGACCGAGGTCATGGGCCCATTGTGACCCCCCGGTCCGAACGCCCGCGCGGGCGTCCGCCGGGGTGTCCAAAACGTGACCCCCGTTCCGCCGGAAAGGCGGAACCGCTTCGCGGGCCCCGCTGCCTACCCTCGCCCCATGGAGACCCC
>NZ_VKHS01000897.1 GCF_014141525.1 Streptomyces calidiresistens | reverse complement strand
GGTGCGGGGGTGCGGGATGGTGCGGTCGCCCCGCGGACGGGGCGCGGCGGGGACGTGCCGGGGCCCCGGGCGGACGTGCCGCGCCGGGGCCCCGGTGGGCGTCAGCCCTTGATGGCGCCGATGAGCATGCCCTTCTTGAAGTGCTTCTGCACGAACGGCGAGAGGATCGCCACCGGCAGCAGGGCCAGGACCATGACCGCGGTCTGCACCGAGATGGACGGGATCTGACCGGTGCCGATCGCCTGGCCCATGCCCTGCGGGCGGTTGCCCGCGACGACGATCTGTTCCATGACGTTCTGCAGCGGCAGCCGCTCCTGGCTCTGGATGTAGATGAAGGCCGAGAAGTAGTTGCCCCAGTAGGCGACCGCGTAGAAGAGCGAGATGACCGCCAGGACGGCCCGGGAGAGCGGCAGCACGATCTGCCACAGGATGCGGAACTCCCCGGCACCGTCGATCCGGGCGCTGTCCATCAACTCCTGGCCGATGTTCATGAAGAACGCCCGCAGCACCAGGATGTTGAAGACGTTGACCGCCATCGGCAGGATCAGCGCCGCGTAGGTGTCCATCAACCCCAGGGTCTGGATCAGCAGGTAGCTGGGGATCAGGCCCGCGCCGCCGAAGAACATCGTGACCAGCAGGGTCATCAGGATGGAGCGGTGGCCGAGGGAGCCCATCCGGCTCAGTCCGTAGGCCGCCAGCACCGACACCAGCATCGAGAAGACGGTGCCGATGAGGGTGATGCACACGGAGATGAAGGTGGCGCGGGCCACCTGCCCCCCGCTGAGCAGTTCGCGGTAGGCGGCCAGGCTGAAGCCCTCGGGCCAGACCACCAGGCCGCCGGTCTTGTTGATCGTGGCGACGTCGGAGACCGAGGTCATGACCACGATCCACAGCGGGAAGAGGATGGCCAGCACGGCCACGGTCAGGATGACGCCCTTGGCCGCCAGACCGACCGGATGCGGGGGTTCCTCCCAGGAGGGCCGCCTGCGGTTGGTCTCGGTGACGTCGTCGGTGAGGACGCTCATGACTTCTTGTACACCCCCGCCTCGCCCATGGCGTGGGCGACCTTGTTCGCGGCCAGGATCAGCAGCAGGCTGAAGATCCCCTTGACGATGCCGACCGCCGCCGCGTAGCTGAACTGGCCGTTCTTGATGCCGGCGAACCAGACGTAGGTGTCGAGCACCTCCGACGCGCCGGGGCCCACCGCCGTGCGCTGGATGATGAACTGCTCCAGGCCGACGGTCAGCATGCCGCCGATCTGCAGGACCAGCAGCAGGGCGATGACCGGGCGCAGCGCGGGCAGCGTGACGTGCCACATGCGCCGCCACCGGCCGGCCCCGTCCACGGCCGCCGACTCGTACAGCTCGTGGTTGACGGCGGCCAGGGCGGCGAGGAAGACGATGATGCCCCACCCGGCGTCCTTCCAGATGAGCTGGGCGGTGATCAGGAACTTGAAGAAGCCCGGATCGGTCATCAGGTCGAAGCCGTCGGCGAAGCCGTGGTTGCGGGCCGTCTGGGCGATCAGGCCGGCCCCGCCGAAGATCTGCTGGAAGACGGTGATGACCAGCACCCAGGAGAAGAAGTGGGGCAGGTAGAGGACCGCCTGGGCCCACGCCCGCACCTTGCTGTGCAGGAAGCTGTTGATGAGGATCGCCAGGGCGATGGGGATGGGGAAGAACAGCGTCAGCTGGAGGAAGGAGAACACCAGGGTGTTCTCCAGCGCGTTCCAGAAGTAGCGGTCGTTGATCATCCGCTCGAACTGTTCCAGCCCCACCCATGTGCTGTTGGCGAGGCTGTCGAAGAATCCGTCGCCGGCGTAGGGGCTGAAGAACTGGAAGGCGATGACGTTGCCGGCGATGGGGATGTAGGCGAAGACGAACAGCAGCAGGACCGCCGGCATCGTCATGAGGATCAGCGTGCGGTCGCGGCGGAAGCGGTCGCGCCACCTCACCCCGCCGTCGGGGATGTGGACGGCGTGACGCGCGGTCGCGCCTCCATCAGCGACATGCAGAACGCGGTCGCCGAGTGGCGCCGCAACGGCGGTGACGAAT
>NZ_VKHS01000896.1 GCF_014141525.1 Streptomyces calidiresistens | reverse complement strand
GGGAAGGGGAAGGTCGCGCTCGGTCGAATCGCCGGTGGGGAGAGGGGACTTGGGTCCGGTGCGAGGGCGTTCCCGTCGGAACGACACGGCGTGGGGACCGCGGAATGCACGAGAGGCTAAGAGGACTAGACCATTCGGTCAAGAGGTATGGACCACTTCGCGGAGCGGCCCCGGGTGAGGAGGACCACGGACGGCCCCTCTGCACGGAAGGCGACCGGCATGGCACACTGGGACGCGTACCAGTGACGCAAGCGCACTCCGGGGTCGGTGAAAGTCCGAACCGGCGGTTACAGTCCGCGACCCGGTCACCTCCAGTGACCGGTTGACCAGGTGAAATTCCTGGACCGACGGTGAAAGTCCGGATGGGAGGCAGTGCGCGGCGGAGCGGGTCGGCGGTTTCGACGACCGCCGCGTCCGGCCGTGCCGGCGTGGTGTCCCGGAAACCCCGGCTCCCGGTCCGCTCGTTGTCCCACGCGCCCTTCCGGCGCGCCCCGGAGTCCGTGCCCGAGCAGGCAGGAGGACCCGGTGGCCGAACCCCGTCCCGTGACCGGGACGACCCGTACCCCGTACGGCTCCCCGCGTGCCCGCGCACCGCTCGGCGTCCCCATCCCCTTCGACCCCACCGTCCCGAGGGTCCGCCCCGCCGCCACGCCCGCATCCACCGAGGAGTCCCCCGTGTTCACCGGAATCGTCGAGGAACTCGGCGAGGTCGTCGCCGTCGAACGACTCGAGAACGCCGCGCGCCTGCGGATCCGCGGGCCCCGCGTGGTCTCCGACGCCCGCCACGGCGACTCGATCGCCGTCAACGGCGTCTGCCTGACCGTCGTGACCGCCGGGGACGGTGAGTTCACCGCCGACGTCATGGCCGAGACCCTGAACCGCTCCTCCCTGGCGGCCCTCGGCCCCGGCTCCCCGGTCAACCTCGAACGTGCCCTCGCCCTCGGCGCCCGTCTGGGCGGCCACATCGTCCAGGGCCACGTGGACGGCACCGGCACCCTCCGCGAGCGGCTCCCCGGCGAACACTGGGAGACCGTCCGCTTCGCCGTCCCCGCGCCCCTGGCCCGCTACATCGTGGAGAAGGGGTCGATCACCATCGACGGGGTGAGCCTGACCGTCGTCGAGGCACCCGCCGCGGACGGCACCGCCGAGCCGGTGCTGGGCGTGGGGCTCATCCCCACCACCCTGGCCCTGACCACCCTCGGCCGCCTGCTTCCCGGCGACCCGGTGAACCTGGAGGTCGACGTGCTGGCCAAGTACGTGGAGCGCCTCCTCGCCCCCGGCTCGCCCACCGGCGTCCCCACCCTCCCCGCCGGGGATCGGCCGGGCGCGGAGGCGGGTCGATGAGCCTGTTCGACCAACTCAACTCCACCGCCTTCGAGGTCGTCGGCCAGCGCGTCATCTGGTCCGACCTCATCGGCAACCTCCTCGGGCTGACCGCCCTCGCCCTGGGGTGGCGCCGCTCGGTGTGGACCTGGCCGGTGCAACTGGCCTCCGGGCTGATCCTCGTCGCGGCCTACGCCTCCGCCCAACTCGGCGGTGGGGTGGGCAAGCAGCTGCTGGTGATCACCGTGGCCCTGTGGGGCTGGCGCCAATGGCGTGTGGGGGCCAGGGACGGGGAGGACGACCGGATCGCCGTCCGTTTCGCCACCGGACGCGAGCGACTGTGGCTCCTGGCGGGGGCGGTCGGCGGAACCCTGCTGGTCGGGGGTCTGTTCACCGCGGTCCCCGAGCTCTCCTGGAACCCCTGGCCCGACGCCTACATCTTCGTCGGCACCCTGGTGGCGATGATCGCCCAGGCCCGCGGCCTGGTGGAGTTCTGGTTCGCCTGGCTGCTGGTCGACCTGGTCGGGGTGCCGCTCGCCTTCTCCAGCGGCCTGGCCTTCTCCGGCCTGGTCTACGTCCTGTACTTCGTGCTGGTCCTGTGGGGGCGGACTACGCGACCGCCCGCGAGTACCTGACCCCGGAGGCCGCCGAGGGCTGGGACCCGATGGCGGGCACGACCGTCCTCGCGGACGGCCCCCTGTTGGCCGGTCGGCCGGCGGACCCGGCGATC
>NZ_VKHS01000895.1 GCF_014141525.1 Streptomyces calidiresistens | reverse complement strand
GGTGAGGGGTTGGGGCAGGTTGGTGGTGAGGGCACGGGCGACCTCGATGCCGGGCACGCCGCGTTCCAGCCAGGTGTCCACGGCCGGGGCGAGGTCGTGGAGTTCGCGTTCGGAGAGCAGAAGCCGGGGGTCGTGGGCGGTCAGGGAGTCCAGTACTGCCAACGCGGCCCGACTCACCGGCCGGGTGGGGGCCGGCGCCGGTGCCCCCGTGGTGTCCCGCCGTGGGAGCGCGGCGGCCGGTGTGGCAGGTGCGGCCGGCTCCCGAGACCCGGCCTCCGGGTCGGGCGCGGGGACCTCTCCGGTGGGGGAGACGCGCGGCGGGCAGGTCACGACCGGTTCCGATGCCGGACGCCGGTCGGCAACGGCCTTCGGGGTCGAACCCGCGCCGTTGGCGGGAGCCCGATCCGGCGCGATCTCCGCGACGGGGAGGACGGGCGCGGGCACGGCCCGGGGAGCCGGGACCTTCACAGGAGCGGTCACGGCCACGGGCGCGACGCGGGCTGCCGGAACGGCCGGGAGAACCCGTGCCTCCACGGGAGCCGACCCGACCCGGGGTGTGGGAACGCGAATGGGCTCCGGAGCAGGGCACGTCACCGAAGCCGGCACGGCTTCCGCCACCGGCCGGGGCACCGCCACCGCGACCGGCCGCGGAGCCGGCGCGGCTGCGGGAACGTGCTCGGTGGCCGGCTCATCGACGGGAGGCGTGTCCCGGCCCGCCTCCGCGAACCTCCTCGCCGCCTCGGGGAGGTGGTGGAGGACGAAGCGGGTGCGCACGGTGCCGTCGGCCAGGCGGTACAGGCGGCGTTCGAGGTAGCCGTCCTCCTCCAGTTCGCGCAACGCGCGACTGATGCGCACACGCCCCTCGGTGAAGTGCCGGCACAGCCGCTCGATGCTCATCGGCGTGCCCTCGGGCAGGGAGAAGAGATAGGCGGCGACGCCGAGGACGACGGCACTGCCACGCCTGCGCAACAGGAAGTTGGGAAGAATCGTGAAGTTCCGGGTGAATTTGGCCCGGAGGTGCATGAGCCCGGACATGATCGGGCTACGCTGGACGCCAGCCATCGGGAAGGTACCGCTTCCTGATCGGTCAGGCCCTCGGCCGGGAGTGCGAATCCCGGACGGGGGCCGAATACGTTGTGTGGTTGTCGAAAGCGACCATAACCCCCCATCGGGCCGCGAAGCCGGCGAACTCACCCGCACGAGTGACGCCGGGTTTCTGGTGGGTGGGTGGGAAGGTCCTCGCTGTTCCAGTTCTTCCCATGCCCGCCGACCCACCGGCCGCCGGTCCACCGGCACCCGGTGAACGGGAGGACTCGGCCCCGACCGCAGGGCTTCCGGCAGCACTCCCAGCGCCCCGGGAAGCCGACTCCGGAAGAGTCGGCCTCGCGTCAACTCGTACTCACGTTCCACCCGTTGTTCCGAGCTTCGCAGGGGCACGACATAGTGGATAACCGAAGGCCTCACCGGCTACCGGTGATGGGGGAGTTCGGAAAGTGGGGGTCCCGTGGCGCGGGCGTCGGATTGGTCGCCGGTGGAGATGTCCTCCGATCCGGCTCCGGGGGATCCGGATCGCATCGAGCGGCTGGGCAATGAACTCGATGAGTTCGCGGAGGACGTCTTCACCGCGTTGGGCAAGGTCCGTGCGATGGGTGAGGAGGGGGCGCTCGCGTCGTTTGTGGGGGAGAGCGCGGAGGCGTATCGGGATCGCTTCGACAAGCTGCCGCCGGATCTGGACAAGTTGCACACCTCCTACGATCTGGCCGCGCAGGCGTTGTTGACGTATGCGCCGAAGTTGCGGGAGGCGCAGGGGGATGCGGATCGGGCGTTGAATCGGGCGATCGAGGCGCGGGAGGAACTCTCCACGGCGCAGTCGTGGTTGGAGCGGGCGACCTCGACCCTGGAGGACGCGACCGAGGCGGCGGAGCCCCCGGATGAGGGCGAGGTCGCCGCCGAGGTCCGCCGCGCCCTGACCGACGCGGAGAGGGACAAGGGCGACGCCGAGACGGCCGTCACCGATGCCCGCGAAAAGCTCGACCTCGCCATCGCGCTGGCCG
>NZ_VKHS01000894.1 GCF_014141525.1 Streptomyces calidiresistens | reverse complement strand
CGGGAGCCCCACGGGCGCGCACGACGACGGGCGGTGCCGGCACCTCCCCGTGCGGGATGTGCCGACACCGCCCGTCGATACCGGGACCGGGCACCCGGGAGGCCCGTCCCGGACACCCGATCCCGACCGCCGGCCGCCGGCCGTCAGCCGTGCGGGATCGTCACCGTGGACAGGTTGCCGATGCCCACCGTGCTCGGCCCGTTGCCGATGGCGTTCCAGACCTCCACCCGCACCCGGCCGTTCACCAGGTCGGCGTGGGAGCCGGTCGAGGAGGCCAGGCCCCGGCTCTCGGTGTACCGCTCCCACCCGGGTTCCGGATCGGTGGCGAAGTAGTGGTAGGTCTCCGTGCGGTCCCACGTGCCGTTGCCCGTGTGGTCGTAGGAGATCCGCACCTGTTGGCCGTTGGCGACGGTGGTGCCCGCGTCCACGAACACCTCGAAGCGGGTGCTGCCGCCGGTGTACCGGGCGTTCACCCCCTGTGCGAGGAAGGTCTGCGGCTGGTGCGGGGAGCCGTCGTGGTTGGCGCCGCCCGCCGAGGGGAGCGTCGCCGAGGACGCGCCGGACTGCGCGGCGCCGAGGCCGCCGTTGCCCCGCAGGTGGAGCACGGAGGGGTTGCCGGGCTGACCGGGGTCGCCCGGGTCGCCGGAGCCGCCGCCGTTGTCACCGCCGGAGCCGTTTCCGCCACGGGTCCAGACCGCGACGTGGTCCACGATCAGCGAGTGGCCGGGCTGCGTGGCCGCCACCGGCGTCGGGAAGCCCGCCACCCCGTCGGGGAAGGCACCGCCCATGGCCAGGTTCAGCAGCAGGAAGTATCCGGCGTGCTCGGTCATGTTCGCCCACGTGGCGGCGTCGAACATGCCCTGGTGCACGCGGTGGTACTGCTCGCCGTCCACGTACCAGCGGAACTCGTTGGGCGTGACCGAGCGGTCCCACTCGAAGCCGTAGGTGTGGAAGGCCTCCTGGCAGGTGGCCCCCGGACAGGGACGGCTGTTGCCCAGGCCGTTGAACTCGTCGCACGGCCCGCCGGGCGCCGTGCCGCAGTGCAGCACGCCCCACACGGTGTTGAGGCCGTTGACGTTCTCCATGATGTCGAACTCGCCGATGCCCGGCCAGTTCCAGTAGTTGCCCCGGTAGGGGGAGCCGAGCGCCCAGAACGCGGGCCAGTAGCCCAACGCGGCCTCACCGGTGACGTTCGGCAGCTGCATCCGGCCCTCGATGCGCAGCGTCCCGCCCTCGGGCGCCTTGAAGTCGGCGCGGTGGGTCTCGATGCGGGCCGAGGTCCAGCGCCCGGAGTTCTCGCGCAGCGCGGTGATCCGCAGGTTGCCGTTGCCGTCCAGCGCGATGTTGTCGGTGGAGTTCGTGTAGTACTGGATCTCCCCCGTGCCCCAGTTGTCGGGACCGCCGGGGTAGGAGTGGCCGGTGTTGATCTGCCAGTTCTCGGCGGAGGGCAGGGAGCCCGCGGGGCCGTTGAAGTCGTCGCCCCAGACCAACTCCCAGCCGTCCTGTGCCGGGGGGATCGCGGCCCGGGCGTCGGTGGGGGTCAGCGCGGTGGTGAGCGCGGCGGCGGCCAGCACCATGGCGCCGAGGCCGGCGAGGACCGCCTTCGGTGTCCGCCGCCGTCGCGACCGTGCGGGGGATTGCGTGCCCATGGGGGGAGAGCACCTCCTGTGTGTGGGGTGGCGCCGCGACCGGGGGGCGCGGCGGGAGCGCTCATCCGTCGTTATAGGTGTAGTCCAATCACGGGTCAACGAGGTGCCGGTTCCGGAACTTTCCCCCACCTCTCCTTCACCGAATCCCCGTACGGCCTTCCCGGGCCGCCTTCCCCCACGGCCTTCCCGGGCCGCCGGATCGGTGTCGGTGGGACGCCCGGTCGCGGTTGACCGGCGGGCCGGGGTCGGGGGCCGGACGCGCGGGACCGTCGGCTCCCGCCGGGGGGCGGAGAGGTCGGGTCCGCCGCGGGTCACGAGGGGACGCCCCGAGCCCACCGGCCGCGTCCGCCGGAACCACACCGGGGAAACCGGGGAAACCGGGGAACCCAGGAAAAGGGGTGGGGC
>NZ_VKHS01000893.1 GCF_014141525.1 Streptomyces calidiresistens | reverse complement strand
CCCCGCCCCCCACCGCCGACCTCACCACCGAGGACCTGGAGACCTGGCTGGACGGCACGGTCCCCGCCGCACTGGAGACCACCGGCATCCCCGGCGCGGCGATCTCCGTGGTCCACGACGGCGAGGTGCTCGCCGCGCGCGGCTACGGCCACGCCGACACCGGCGCCGACGGTGGCGATCCCCTCCCGGTGGACCCGGAGCGGACGCTCTTCCGGGTGGGGTCGGTCTCCAAGCTCTTCACCGCGACAGCGGTGATGCAACTCGTGGAGAGCGGGGACATCGACCTCGACGCCGACGTGCACGAGTACCTCGACTTCACGGTCCCCACCTCGTTCGACGAGGACCTGACGACGCGCCACCTGCTGACCCACACCGCCGGGTTCGAGGAGCGGATAGCGGACCTGCTCGCCCCGGAGGGCACCGAGGTCGACCTGCGCGCCCACCTGGCCGAGGACCCGCCCGAGCAGGTCTACCGGCCGGGCACGGTTCCCGCCTACTCCAACTACGGTGCCGCGCTGGCCGGATACGTCGTCGAGCGGGTCGCCGGGGTCCCCTTCGAGGAGTACGTGCGGGAGAACATCCTCGAACCGCTGGGCATGGACTCCTCCGACTTCGCCCAGCCCCTCCCCGACGCACTGCACGACCGGTTGGCGGCCGGCTACGCCTCCGCGACCGGCCCGGCGGGTCCCTTCGAGATCGTCACCGGCCCGCCCGCCGGCTCGCTGACCTCCTCGGCGACCGACATGACGCGCTTCATGCTCGCGCACCTGGGGGAGACCGGCGACGGACCGGCCCTGCTCACCCCCGGGACCCTGGATCTCATGCACGCCCCCGGGCTGGACGCCGACTCCCTCGGCACCCTCGCCGAGGGACCGCGCATGACCCTCGGGTTCTTCGAGGAGGACCGCAACGGCCGGCGCGTCCTCGGCCACGGCGGCGACACCACGCTCTTCCACTCCCACCTGCAACTCCACCCGGAGTCGGGCACCGGGGTCTTCGTCGCCCTCAACGGGGGCGGACGCGGGGAGTTGGACAGCCTGCGCCTGCGCGAGGCGATCCTCAACGGCTTCACCGACCGCTACTTCCCCGGCTCCCCCGACAGCACCGGCGCGGAGCCCGGGACGACCGGGGACGCGGCCCCGATCGAGGGCGTCTACGAGAGCTCCCGGTCGATGCACAGCACCTTCATGTCGGTTCTCGGTGCCCTGGGCGGCCAGACCCGGATCACGGCCCGCGAGGACGGCACCATCCTGGTCACCCCCGGCCCGGAGACCGGCGAACCCACCGTCTACGAGGAGATCGAGCCCCGGGTCTGGCGCGAGGTCGGCGGGCAGCGTCTGCTGACCGTGCGGATGGACGGTGACCGGGTGGAGGCCATCGGCTACGCCTCGGCCTTCGCGCTGCTGCCCGTGAGCCCCGCCCGGTACGCCTCCCTCGCCCTCCCGATCCTCGTCCTCTCGACCGTGATCCTCCTGATCGCCGCCCTGGCCCCGCCGGTCGGCGCCCTGATCCGCCGCCGCTTCGCCCTGCCCGCCCCGACCCGGACCGCGCGACTGCCCCGCGCGCTGCGCACCACCGGCGCCGTGGCCGTGCTCGCGGCCCTGGGCGGATGGGCGCTGGTCCTCGGCCACATCATGGAGTTGGAGCCGGTCTCGCAGCTCCTGCTCCGCGCGCTGGTGGCCGCGCAGTGGCTCGGGGTGCTCGCGCTGATCCCCGCCGCCCTCGTCCTGGCCGGGGACATCCGACACCGGGCCGGGCCGGGCCGGTACGTCACGGGCACGATCGTCCTCCTCGGGTTCGTGGGGATGACGTACTTCGCGGCGGTCTTCGGACTGCTCTCCCCGGACGTCACCTACTGAACCCACTGAACCCACTGAACCCACAGGGCTCACAGGGCTCACGGAACCCGCCGCACTCCTCCCGCCGGGGGCGGAGGGCCGGTCCCCGGACACCGGCCCTCCGCCCCCGGCCCGTGCGGCACGATGGGCACACCTCCAGAGAACGAGGAACCGAGCATGGTGACGACCCACGAACCCCCCGGCACCCCCGCCGGCTC
>NZ_VKHS01000892.1 GCF_014141525.1 Streptomyces calidiresistens | reverse complement strand
GGGTGGTTTCGAGGTCGGTGAGGGTGGCGGCCAGGGCGGGCCAGCCGGGTTCGGCGAGGATGCGCTCGGCCACCTCCGGTAGGGCCCGGCGCAGCACGGCCGCCTGGCGGCGCCGGACGGGGCGGGGCAGGTGCCGGCCGCGGTGGCGGAGGGCGCCCAGTGGGCCGGGGGCTGCGGCGCGGTAGGCGGCGCGCAGGTGGTTGGCGGCCTGGTGTGCGGCGGCGGCCTGCTGGGCGTGGTGGTGGCGGGCGTGCCGGTGGGCGGTGGCGGTGATCAGGAAGAACAGCATGTCGATGACCATCGCGGTGGTGGCGCCGTCCTCACCGCGGCCCAGCGCGGGTCCGGCGTGGATCAGCTCCCGGGCGGCTCGGCGCAGCGACCGGTCGTGGCCGCGTTCGGCGCGAATGTGGGAGCGGGAGGCCCGCTCGAACGCGCGGGCCGCTTCGTGCAGGGCGTGGCGGGTGTGGGCGGCGGAGGTGAGGGCGAGGGCGTCCAGGACCTCGCCGGTGGCGGCGATGTGCGCGGCGACCACGGCGTCCGGTCCGTGCTCGATGACCACCAGTGCTTTCCGCGCGGCCGTCGTCGTCCGGCGGCGGGCGACGGCCGGGTCGCCCGGTGCGGGAGAGGGGTCCGGGTGCGAAGCGGTGGACTGGTCGTGGTGGGTGGTCCAGCGTTCCCGGATGCGGGGCAGGGAGAGGTCGGGGGCCAGCCGTGCGCCGGCGTAGAAGACCGGCTCGCCGTCCTTGTTGCGGTCCCCTGGCAGGGCCACCTTGTAGCCCAGCAGGTCACCGGAGGGCGCCACGCGCCGGCGGATCAGCAGACCGGCGGCGGCCAACCGTTCGAAGAACTCCTCCCGGGCGGTGCGCTCCCGGCCCCGGCGTCGGGCCTTGTGGCGCTCGGCGCTGGTGGGCCGCCGCACCGCGGTGCCGTCACCTTGGTTGAGGCGACGCAGCCCCAATTCCGCCTCCAGCGTTCGAGCCCGGTTCTGGACGCGGACGGCATCGTTGTGGAGGCGGGGTTTGTAGCCGTCCTCGCGCACCAGGGTGGCGACGATGTGGATGTGGTCCTCGGCGTGCCGTACGGCCACCCATCGGCACCCCGCGCCACCCTGCTCGGGATCGTCGACACCGGCGGCGGCGACCATGCCGCGGGCGATGTCACCCCACTCCTCGTCCGTCAGGACGCGGTCCTCGGCGGCGTTGCGCACCGACAGGTGCCACACGTGCTTCCTCGGACGTTCGGAGGCTTCGAGGTTCTCGATCGGCTGGTCGAGGAGCCGCTGGAGCTGTTTGAGGGTGGCGTTCTCCTCTCGGCCGGGATCGGGGACGTTGTGGTCCCAGGAGGCGACCAGGTGGGGGTCGGTGTGCTCCTCGAACTTCCCCGGCCCGTACAGGTAATGCAGGAGACCGAGCGTGCGCTGCCCGCGCTTGTGGATCCTGGGGATCATGCCGCTACGGCTCCCGGTCCCGCTGGAGAAGTTGATCGGTGGCGTGCTGGACCCGCCGGACGGCTCGTTCGGTGGCCGCGAGGACCGCGTCGAGTTCCGGTGGACGGGCTCCGGAGTTGACCGCGCGGGCGACCTGGTTGAGGTTGTTGCCGACCCGGCCGAGGTGACGGCGGGCGGCGAACAATTCGGCGACCAGTTCCCGCTCCCCGGCGATCCTGCTCGCGGTCCGGTCGAGGTCATGGGCGGCGCCGAGGGCAGCCCGGGCGAGAAAACCGGCGACAGTGAGACCGGCGGTTTTGGCTCCGGCACTCACGCGTGCGAGTTCGTCGTCACTGAAGCGCGTGGTACGAACATGAGGACGCTGACGGCGTTGGTACTTGCGGCGTCTTGTCCGAGGGGGCGGGTCGACGGGGAGGGGAGTCGTGGGCTCACCGTTTCCGTCTCCTCCTCGTCGCTGCGATCCGCCCTCGGTCGCGGCTTCCTCGTCAGGCGTCCCCCGGCGCCGGACGTTCCCCTGCACCGAGGGGGCGGGGGAACCCTTGGATACTCCGCCCCGGGCGGAGTATCCAAGCGGATAACTTGCTCCGCCGGTGGCCGGGGTGGGGTGTTCCGTCCGTGTCTCTTATAC
>NZ_VKHS01000891.1 GCF_014141525.1 Streptomyces calidiresistens | reverse complement strand
GGGGAGCGGGGGCGGTCGGCCCCGGGTCGCCGGAACGTCCGGCCGGCAGCGGGGCCACCGCGGCCGGCAGCAGCCCCACCAGCGCCGCGGCCGCCGCCACGGGCGCCACCGGGGGCCAGTCCGGCGGCGCCACCGGCTGGTGCACAAGCGCCGGGTCCGCCGCGGCCACCAGCGCGAACACCGCCACCGGAACCCACCCCGAGGCGGTCACCAGCCAGGCCCGGGCGCCCCACCGGTCCGGTCGGTGACGGGTTCGCACGCTTCGTCGTCCGCCCAGCCACAGCCCGGCGAGGGCGGCGGCCGACCCGAGCGGCAGGAGGACGAGCGGGGCGGTCCCGCCGTCGGCCAGCACGGCGTAGACGCCCACGCACACCCCCAGCAGTCCGCCCGTGGTGAGCGCGCCCGTGGCGCGGCGCACGGCCGGCGGCACCTCGGCCACCCGACCGTAACCACGGGTGTCCATCGCGGCGGCCAGCGCCACCGCCCGTTCCAGCGAGCCCTCCAGCACCGGCAGCGCCACCCGGCGCAGGCCGCGCAGACCGTGGTCCGGGCGGCCCCGCAACCGCTGTGCGGAACGGGTGCGCACCAGGTCCGAGACCAGTCGGGGGGCGAAGGTCATCGCCACCACGACCGCCGTGCCCACCTCGTACAGCGCCCCGGGCAGCGACTTCAGCAACCGGGCCGGGTCCGCCAGGGCGTTGGCCGCGCCCAGGCAGACCAGCACGGTCGCCATCCGCAGCCCGTCGCAGGCGGCGAAGAGCACGGCCCCCGCCCCCACCGGTCCACCGAGGGAGACGCCCACCGCCCACGCCGGCAGCGGCACCTCCGGGAGGGTGAACAGGACGGCCCCGCCGCCCACCGGTGAGCCGAGCACGACGGCGAAGAGCACCCGCACCAGGACCACCACCACGCCCAGGACGAGGAAGAAGCGGAAGGCGCGGGCCCGGGGGTCGTCCGTGCGGCGGGCCGCCACGACGTGCCCGGCGACCGCGACGATCAGCGCGAGCAGCACGGGGTCGGTGGTCCGGGAGGCCGCCGCCGCCAGACCCAGGGCCCACAGCCACCAGGCGCCGGAGTGCAGGGCGTTGGACCGGTCCGCCTCCGGCGCGCGCAGGGCGGCGAGGCGGATCGGCGGCCGGGAGGGCCGCCGTCCACCGCGCGCCGGGGGGCGGGCGGGGGTCATGATCGACGCCGTCGGGCCCGCAGGCCGGTCGTCACCGCGAGGAGGACGACGAGTGCGGCACCGAGCAGGAAGGTCACGGGGGGGCCGCCGTTCCCCTCCGCGGCGGTGTCGGACGCGTCGGCGTCCCCCTCCGGCGCCGGGTCCGCGCCGGCTTCCCCCTCCGCCTCCCCGGTCGGCCGGTCGTCGAGGGCCACCGCCTCCCCGCAGCCGCGTCGCGGGTACCCGGAGACGGCGCACAACAGTCCCTGCGCGTTGTACCGCAACGGTCCCGCCGTCTCCGCCAGCGCGTCCGCCACCGTGCCGCCGTCCGGCACCCGGGCGCAGAGGGCGCGCGGGCCCTCCGGAGGGGTCTCGCCGTCGGGGGCGTCGGCGGGCACACCGAAGTCGACGACCAGGGCGACCCGCCGGGTGCCCGCCTCGGCGGGCTCCCCGGCGCAGATCGTCCCGAAGGAGGAGGCATCCGCGTCACCGCGCGGGGTGCGCGCGTCCCCGGAGTTCACGGTGACGGCGAACCGCAGGCCCACCACGTCGCCGTCGAGGGGGCGCAGGGTGCCGGGGCCCCGGGTGGCGTACCGCCAGTGCGACCCCTCCCCGCCGGTGTCCCCGGGATCACCGGAACGGTCGGGGTCGAGTTCCCAGAACGACCAGTAGCGGTAGCCGGTGCCGGAGCGCGTGTCCCCGGTGTCCCCGGTGTCCCCGGTGTCCCCGGTGTCCCCGGAGCCGCCGGTCCCCCCGGTCTCCCCGGGCCGCGGGAGCGCCGCCGCCTGCGGCACGAGGGAGGCGGGGCCGAGGCACAACAGGACCCCCGCGACCCCGGTGACCACGGCTGCCCGACGTGCGCCTCTCACGCCCGGGGCTCCCCGGAACCCGCCGCCGGACCGTCGTCCCCACCC
>NZ_VKHS01000890.1 GCF_014141525.1 Streptomyces calidiresistens | reverse complement strand
GCCCGGGGGCGCCCGGGGCCGGGGCGCCGGCGGTGGGCGCGAGGGCGGTGGCCCCGGCCGCCGGGCCGGCGGCGACGGCGTGCGGGTCGAGGACGACCTCGAGGGTGCGGGCGCACAGCGTGAAGGCGAGGACGACCAGCAGGATCGCCAGGCCGGGCGGCAGCAGGTACCACCAGGCGCCGGCGGTGACGGCGCCCGCGCGGAAGGCCCGTTCCAGGGTGGTGCCCCAGGAGAAGGAGGTGGGGTCGCCCAGGCCGAGGAAGGAGAGGGCGGACTCGTGCCAGACGGCGTGCGGCACCATCAGCACCGCCGCCAGCCCGGCCTGCGGCAGGACACCGGGCACCAGGTGGCGGGTGGCCACCCGCCACCTGGAGGCGCCGCCGGAGACGGCGGCGTCCACGTAGGGGCGCGAACGCAGGGAGAGGATCTCGGCACGCACGATGCGGGCGGTGGAGACCCAGTGCGTCAGGCCCACCGAGAGGACCACCGGCCACACGCCGGGACGGAACATGGCCACGATGAACACGCCCATCAACAGGTGCGGCACGGAGGTGAAGACCTCCACCAGGCGCATCACCACACGGTCGACGGCGCCCCCCACGGCTCCCGCCAGGCCCCCGACGAGCACCCCCAGGACGGCGGCGACGGCCGCCGCCACCAGACCCACCAGCAGTGAGACCCGCAACCCGTGGACACAGCGCAGCAGCAGGTCCCGTCCCAGCGCGTCGGTGCCGAACGGGTGGGCGGGGGACGGCGGAAGGTGCTTGGCGCCCAGGTCCACGGCCTGCTGGTCGAGGGGGATGAGCCACGGCACCAGCAGAACGGCGAGGACGGCGGTCGCGAGGATGCCGACGGACAGCACCAGCCGCACGGTGCGGGTGCCCCGTCGGGCCGGGCCCCGGGCGGGGCGGGCGGCGCCGGCGACCGGATCGGCGCCGGGGGGCGCCGGGTCGGTTCCGGCGGGCGGAACACCGCCGGGGGCTGTGGAGGAGGCCATGGTGGGGGTCACATCCGTTCGCGGCCGGCGGTCACATGCGGTCGTGGTCGACCCGGGGGTCGGCCAGGCCGTAGAGCAGGTCGGCCAGCAGGTTGCCGGCCAGGACGGCGAGGGCGCCGAGGAGGGTGAGTGCGGCCAACAGGGGGAAATCCAGCGCGGTGGCGGACCGCACGGTGGCCGAGGCGATGCCGGGCCAGGAGAAGACCGTCTCGATGAGCAGGGCTCCGGTGATCAACTCGGGCACCCGGGTGCCGATGAGGGTGAGCACCGGCAGCAGTCCGGACCGCAGCGCGTGGCCCAGCAGCACGGTGCGCTCCCCCAGGCCGCGGGCGCGCGCGGCCCGCACGGGGTCCTCGTGCAGGGCGTCGGCGACGCCCTGTCGGGTGTAGAGGAGGAACCAGGGCAGTTGGGAGAGGGCGAGCACCAGGGCCGGCAGCGCCAGGTGGCGCAGCAGACCGGAGGCCGTCACGGTGTCCTCGCCGGGGGCGGTGAGGCCGCCGGCCGGCAGCACCCCCCACTGCACGGCGAACAGCCACATGAACAGCAGTCCGGTCCAGAACGGCGGAGCGGCTTCCAGGAGGTACGCCACCGGGGTGACGCAGCGGTCCACGGCCCCGCCGGGGCGCCGGGCGGCGAGGACGCCGAGCACGACGCCGAGCACGAGGGCGAGCACGAAGGCCGTGCCGCACAGCACGAGCGACCAGACCATGCGCTCCGCGATCACCTGCGAGACGGGTTGGCGCAGCGACTGCGAGTGGCCGAATTCCCCGACCGCGACACTGCGCAGCCAGGTCCACCACTGCTCGACGAAGGTGCCGCCGACGGCGAGATTCTCCCGCAGTTGGTCCAGGGTCTGCTGGGAGGCCCCCACGGCGTCCCCGCCCGCGTAGGCGTTGACCGGGTCGAAGGGCGAGGCGGCGGCGACGGCGAAGACGCCGAGGGTGACGGCGGCCAGCACCGGCACGGCGGCCAGGAGGCGGCGCAGCACCAATCGCGCCATGGCGGCGAGGGGGAGGCGACGGCCCGGTCGGGGGCCGGGACGCCCCTTCCCGCCGCCCGCCGCGTCCCGGCCGGGGGTCGGCGGGACGGGCG
>NZ_VKHS01000089.1 GCF_014141525.1 Streptomyces calidiresistens | reverse complement strand
CCCCGTCGCCCTCCCCGACCGGGGCGCCGACGCCCTCCCCGTATCCGCCCGCCGGGGCGTACGGGTACCCGCCGGCTCCGCCCCCCGTGCCCCCGCCGGCGTCCGGCGCGGGGGTGCACGAGCAGCCCACGACGCTCTCCCCGCCCGGTGCGCCCGGCGCCCCGGGCGGGTACGGAGCGCCCGGTGGGTACGGCGCCGCGGGTTCGCACACCCCGCCGACGCCGTTGATGACCACGGCCGCCGCGGCCCCGACCGGCGCCTCCGCGTCGGGGGCCGGGGCCCGTCGGGGGCCGGGTCCCTCGCCGGTGATCGCGGTGACCCTGCTGGTGGTGGCGCTGGTGCTGATCGGCGCCGGGGTGTGGGCCGTCGTCACGGCCTGAGCCGTTCCCCGGCCCCCCGGCCGGTGGGCAGGGGTCCGTCCCGCTCCGGCGCCCCGGGGCCGAGCGCCGCCGGCGATCGGTGGGGACCCGATCGCCGGCGGTGGGAACCGCCTCCCGGAACCCGCTCCGGGGCTCGCCGCGCGACGTGCGCGGGAACCCCGGCACCGCGCGTCGGCGGGGCCGCTCCCGAAGGAACGACCCCGCCGACGACGCGGTACCCCGGGGGGCGGCCCCTCAGCCGCTCCGCGCGGCGGAACGCCGCCCCAGCAGCGTCCACCCGCCCAGCACCACCAGCAGCGCCACCCCGGCACCGATCCCCGCGAAGCCGAACAGCTGCCGGGTGTCACGGCGCTCGGCGGCGACGTCCGCGTCGCTCAAACCCTGCTCGGCCTGTCGGCGGTCCTCCTCGGTGACCCCGAACCCGGCCGCGAAGGGGTCCCCGTCGTACAACGGCGGCTCGGCCGGCGGCTCGCCCTCCACCGACAACCGGATGGTCAGACCGATGGAGTCGGCGTCGGTGACCTGCTCGACGTCCCGGTGCAGGTGGATCACCAGGTGGTGCCACCCGGCGAAACGGGCCCGGGTGACATCGCTGTCGCCCTCGAAGCGGTGGTCGTAGGCGACCGGGGCGGGAGCGAACCCCTCCACCTGGATCTGCTCACCGCTGTAGGAGTTGCCCACCCCGACGATCCGCGCCCTGGCCGGGTTGTAGACCTCGGCGACCAACGCCTGGTACACGGAGGTGAAGCCGTCCCCCGTGGGCGAGTTGGCCAGCTCCACGGTGACCGCCGGCTGCTGGTGCCAGTCCACCGGGACCCGGTAGAAGAGCGTCTGGCCGGGGGCGATGTCGTCCCGCCACACACCCTCGCCGATGGACCGCGCGTCGTTGAAGCCGGTGCCGCCGACGACCCGCTCGGCGGACCCGGTGGGGGCGGGCGGCATCTCGTCGAGCCAGGTCCCCGGGTGGGGGGCGGAGGTGTCGCCGCCGAGCACCTCCGGTTCGCGCATCACCCGCAACTCCATCGGCCACGGTGCCGGATCGGAGGTCGCCTCGCTGGTGCGGGTCACCTCCAGCAGGTAGGTACCGGCCGCCTGGCAGTTCCGGTCGGGATCCACCACCCGGGTGGCCCAGGCCGCGATCGGACGGGCCGCGTCGTCGGCACCGAAGGTACGGCTGTCGTTGTTGCAGCTCTCACCACCGGTGGACTTCAGCTCGGTGCGGATGCCGTCCGAGGAGGCCACCCGGGTACCGGGGGCGGGCGCCGCGACGGCCGACAGGAACCAGCCGGAGACCTCGTCCAGGACCACGCTGTAGTAGAGCGTCTCGTTCGGCTCGATGGAATCCGTGTAGAGGGCGTCGGCCTCGATGCGGGGCGCGTCGGCGGTGCTGGCCGTGCCCTCCACCGGCCGGGCGTCGGCCGCCATGGTGTACGTCGTCGGGCCCGCCGCCCCGCCGTCCTCCCCGTCGTCCTCGGCGTACGCGACGCCGGGGACCCACACCGGCAGCAGCACGGCCGTGCACACGGCCGCCAGGGCGCCCCGTCGCAGCCGGCGGGCCGCCGCGGCGCCGGGGCGCCCCGCCGGTGTCCCCGCCGGCACCCCGGCCGGAGGGATGTGTCCGTGTCGTACCGCCCCCATCACCGGTCACCTCTCGTGTCGTTCCCGTTGTCATCGGTGCCCCGCGGTCCACCGGTGCCGCCGTACGGGCCCCCGGGGGCCCCCGGGGCGGCGGCCGGTGGGACCGGCGCGGGGCGCGGCGCCCGGAGCCGGGTCACCGCGAAGGCGATGCCGGCGATCAGCAGCACCGCTCCCGCGCCGCCCAGCGCCGCCATCAGCGGGGCGCCCCATCCCGACCCGTCGGCGGCGGTGTTCCCGGCGTCCCGGTCCCCGCCGGCGTCGGTCCCGTCGCCGGCGTTGCCCCGGTCACCGTCGTCGCCGTTGTCGTCACCGTCACGGTTCTCCCCGTCGGCGACCGGGACGGCGTCGTGGCCGGGGCCGGTCAGCTCCTCCCCCACCACGTCCACCCGCAGCACGACACCGATCGCCGCGTTGCGCGCGATCTCCGTCGCGCCCGGGCCGAGCGAGACGGCGATGTAGTGGTGACCGGGCGAGCGCACCGGGGCCACCGCCGTCGAACTCTCGTAGCGGTTGGTCCAGGTCACCGGCACGGTGCCCATGTCCACCGCCGACTCCTCTCCCCGGTAGGGGCGTTCGACGCGGAAGTCGCCGCGCCCGATGGGCGCGCGGTGCGGCGCGTACGCCGCGGTCCGCACCCACGAGGAGCCGGGGTTGCCCTCCAGCGTCGGCTCGTTGCCGAACTCCACCCGGTAGCGCAGCTGTTGCCCCCAACCCACCGGAACCCGGTAGAAACGGGTCTGGGCCGGCAGCAGGCGGTCCCGGTGCACGCCCGGGGCGAGTTCGACCGCGTCGTTGAAGCCGGTGCCGCCCTCGATGTCCACGGGCTCGTCGGTGGGCAGCGGGGCGTCCGGCCCGGCCGCGCCGTAGGAGGTGGCGGAGGCCGCCGGACGCACGTCGTCCGGCAAGGGCTCCTCCACCGTCACCCGCAGCTCGATCGGCCAGTGGGCCCCGTCGGAGCCCTCCTCGCTCTCCCGCTCCACCGACAGCAGGTACCGGCCGGCCGCGTCACAGGTCGAGTTACCGCCGGGGCTCGGCACCCGGCTGACGACCCCGGTCAGGATCATCGCGCCCTCGTCGTCCCCGAAGCGCACGTCCTCCCGCACGCAGCGGCGGAGGTTGTCCGGGGGCCCCGGGGATTCCGGGGATTCCGAGAGCGTCAGGCGCAGCCCGTCGCGGCGGTGCACGGCCACCCCGGGGTGGGGCACGGCGGTCACCGCGAGATCGGCGGTGGACACGTCGTCCAGGTCCACGGCGTACCAGCGGGTCTCACCGGGCCCGATCCGGTCCAGGTACCCGCCGGGCCCCAGGGTCGGCGCGGAGCCGGTGTCCGCCCCGCCCGCGCCACCGTCCACTTCCTCGCCCTCGAAGCGGTAGCCGTCGGCGGACAGTCGGGCGGCGCGCTCCAACTCGCGGCCCAGCGCCTCGCCGTCGGGGGCGTCGTAGTAGGTGCCGTGGCCCGCCTCGGCGATGCACTCCAGCTCGGCGCGGCCCTCCTCGCCGATCCGGAAGCCGACGGTGTCGATCCGCAGGTCCACGCCGTCGCCCGCCAGCCGCTCGGCGACCTCGCAGGGCGGTTCCCCCTCGCAGTTGGACTCGCCGTCGGAGATCAGCAGGACGGTGCGCCGGGCGATGGCCCCGTGCGGCACCTCCGGGAGGTCCTCCACGGCCCGCTCCAGGGCCAGCGAGGTGGGGGTGTTGCCGGTGGGACCGACCGCCCCCAGCGCGTCCCGGATGGCCTCCGGGTCCACCGGCTCGACCGGCTGCGCGAGCCGGGTGTCGGTGCAGTCGCTGCTGTCCGAGCCGTACAGCCGCAGCCCCGTCGGGTACCCCTCGGGGAGGGCGTCCACCGCGGTGCCCAGGGCCTCGCGGGCGTCGTCCATGCGGGTGGTGCCGGTGCCGTCGTCCTCGGCCATCGAGCCGGAGGCGTCCAGCACGAGGATCAGGCCGCCGGGAACGTCGGCGGGGGCGGCATGGGCCGTCGCGCCGCCGGGCGCACCCGGCGGCAGGGCCGTGGGGAGGGCGGCGAGGAGACCGCCGGCCAGGACGGTGAGGGCCGTGAGGGCGCCGAGCCCCCCGAGGGGCCGGCGCGCCGCCCGGCGGGCGGTGCGGCCCCCGTCGTCCCGGGTGTCGTCCCCGGCCGGCGTGTCCGGTATCGCGCCCATGCCCGCTCTCCCCCTCGTCGCTCGACCCGCTCCCCGGCACGCTCACGCGGGGACGGCCGGGCTCCACCGGGGCCCGCCCCGGCGCGAACCCCGAGAGCACCGTATGAGTTTGCACGCGCACACAACAAGACGAGGCGTGTCACGGTCTCGCCACAACCACCCGGTCATGATCACGAAAGGAGGGCGGGGCTCCATCGGGCGCACACCGCCCGGCGGTTCACGGCGCCGTGATCACCACCGCACATGCCCACCGCCGGGCCCCGCCGCGCCGGACCCCCGGACCCCGAACACGCCGCGGGCCCCGCACCGCCGCACGGCGGTGGGGGGCCCGTACCGGTCCGACCCGCGGCCGGATCGGCTCACGGGAGGCTCCGGGAGGCGTTCAGTGGTCCGTCGTGGCGCCGACGCCCGCGGGGACGGCGTCGCCCGGAACCGGGTCGGTGGCGTCGGTCCACAGGTCCTGCTCGGCCTTGCCCTGCTGGATCTGGCGGTACACCAGGATGCCGCCCGCGGCGACCAGTGCGACCAGGAGGAGCTTCTTCACCGTGCTACCTCGTCCTTCTTCGACATCATGTGGAGCATCCGGCGCCGATGATACCCAATCGTGTCCTGCCCAACGGGGCCCGCTCGCCGGGTCGCCGCCCCCGTTTCCGCGACCCCGGGGGCCCCGGGCGGGGGCCGGCCGCCCTCCCGGTCACCACCCCGGACAGCCGCGCCGGCGTCAACCGTTGGCGTCAACGGGCCGCGGAACGGGCCCGACCGGTACCGGCCGTGAATGTCGAAGACCCCCGGCCGGTACCGGCCGGGGGTCTTCTCGCGAGTGGGGCTAACAGGACTTGAACCTGTGGCCTCATCCTTATCAGGGATGCGCTCTAACCATCTGAGCTATAGCCCCGCGCTGCACCGAAAGATTAGCGCATGGTCCGGCCCGCTCCCAAATCGGCGCCGGTCCCGCCGGCGGGGGCGACCGACCGCGGAACGCCCCCGACCGGCGGGAATCACTCGTCCTCGGCGAGGGTCAGCTCGACGCCGCCCACGAAGCCCGCGGAGAGGTTGTACATGAAGGCCCCCAGCGTGGCCAGGGCGGTGGCCAGCACCACGTCGATGGCGGCGATCAGACCGGTGAACATCAGCACCCGGGGCAGGGAGAGGAACGCCTCCAGGTCGAAACCGCTGCTGTTCTCGGTACCGGTGGCCTCGCTGATGGTGGCGCCGATGGTGGAGAAGACCCCCATCGAGTCCATGACCATCCACAGCACCGCCACCGCGACCACGCCGCAGATCCCCAGCGCGATGGAGAGCAGGAAGCTCACCTTCATCACCGACCACGGGTCGGCCTTGGCCACCCGCAGCCGCGCCTTGCGGGTGCGCGGCACGGTCCGGGCCCCGGTGCGCGGACGCCGCATCGCCTGGTGCGGCTGCTCCGGCGGCCCGTAGCCGGCGTCGGCCTGCGGGCCGTGCTGCCCCGGCCGGCCGCCGGGCTGCTGCCCCCGGCCGGGCCCGTCGGTCTGCGGGCGCAGTCGGGTGGTCTCGTCCGGGCGCGCCCCCGAGCCGTCGGCCGCGGGCAGGGCGCCGGCCGGGGCCTGGTACGCCTGCGGCGGGTGGTAGCGCTCCGCCTGGCCCTTCTCCTGCCCATCCGGGGCATAGGGGTCCACGGGTCGGGCACTGGTCATCGTGGTTCCCCCACGCGTCGATCCTCCCCGGGAACGGGTGTCCCCGGAGCCGTGCTCGCCGCCGGGGACCTCCGGGTCGTCGGCGGACCGGGAGGGCCGGTCGGGCGTGGTGCCCGGTGCGTCCGGTGCCCGTCCGTGCTCTCCCCCGCCGCCGCCCCGGGGGGCTCCCTCGGCTGCGCTCACGCCTTACTCCTCGTCGCCGTCGGCCTCGCCCGATACGGCACCGGTCGGGACGTCCGCACCGGCCCCGGCGGTTCCGTCGTCGGCGGGGTCACCCGCCTCGGCGACCTCCTCGGCCTCCCGGCCCGCCTCCGCGTTCCGGGCGACGCCGACCACCGCATCGCGCTTGCCCAGGTTGATGAGCTGGACGCCCATGGTGTCACGGCCGGTCTCGCGGATCTCCTCGACCCGCGTGCGGATCACGCCCCCGGACAGGGTGATGGCCAGAATCTCATCCGTTCGCTCCACCACCAGGGCGCCGACCAGGGAGCCCCGGTCCTCGACGATCTTGGCGGCCTTGATGCCCAGGCCACCGCGTCCCTGCACCCGGTACTCGTCCACCGGGGTGCGCTTGGCGTATCCGCCGTCGGTTGCGGTGAAGACGAAGGTACCCGGCCGCACGACGTTCATCGACAACAGCTCGTCGCCCTCGCGGAATCCCATGCCCTTCACGCCGGAGGTCGCCCGGCCCATCGGCCGCAGCGCCTCGTCGGAGGCGGTGAACCGGATGGACTGCGCCTTGCGGCTGATCAGCAGCAGGTCGTCCTCGGAGGAGACCAGCTCCGCGCCGATCAGCTCGTCGTCGCGCCCGTCGGGCATCTCGCGCAGGTTGATGGCGATGACGCCGCCCGAGCGGGGCGAGTCGTAGTCCTTGAGCGGGGTCTTCTTCACCAGACCGGACTTGGTCGCCAGCACCAGGTACGGGGCGGCCTCGTAGTCCCGGATGGCGAGGATCTCCGCGATCCGCTCGTCGGGCTGGAAGGCCAGCAGGTTCGCCACGTGCTGGCCGCGCGCGTCGCGGCCGGCGTCCGGCAGCTCGTACGCCTTGGCCCGGTAGACGCGGCCCTTGTTGGTGAAGAACAGCAGCCAGTGGTGGGTGGTGGAGACGAAGAAGTGGTCGACGATGTCGTCCTCCTTCAGCTTCGTGCCCCGCACCCCCTTCCCGCCGCGCTTCTGGGCCCGGTAGTCGTCGGTCCGGGTCCGCTTGACGTAGCCGCCCCGGGAGATGGTGACGACGATGTCCTCCTCGGCGATCAGGTCCTCGATGGACATGTCGCCCTCGAAGGGCACCAGGCGGCTGCGCCGGTCGTCGCCGAACTTGTCGACGATGGCGGCCAGTTCCTCGCTGATGATGGAGCGCTGCCGCTCCGGGGAGGCCAGGATGGCCTGGTACTCGTTGATCTTCGCCTGGAGTTCGTCGTGCTCGGCGGTGATCTTCTGCCGCTCCAGGGCGGCCAGTCGGCGCAGCTGCATCTCCAGGATGGCGTTGGCCTGGATCTCGTCGATCTCCAGCAGCGACATCAGGCCGCCGCGGGCCTCCTCGACGGTCTGGCTGCGCCGGATCAGTGCGATGACCTCGTCGATCGCGTCCAGCGCCTTGAGCAGGCCGCGCAGGATGTGGGCGCGCTCCTCGGCCTTGCGCAGCCGGAAGCGGGTGCGGCGCACGATGACGTCGATCTGGTGGCCCACCCAGTTGCGGATGAAGGCGTCCAGCGACAGGGTGCGCGGCACGCCGTCCACCAGGGCCAGCATGTTGGCGCCGAAGTTGGTCTGCAGGTCGGTGTGCTTGTAGAGGTTGTTGAGCACGACCTTGGCGACGGCGTCCCGCTTGAGGACGATCACCAGACGCCGCCCGGTGCGCGAGGAGGACTCGTCGCGCACGTCGGCGATGCCGCCGATCCGGCCGTCCTTGACCAACTCGGCGATCTTCAGCGCCAGGTTGTCCGGGTTCACCTGGTAGGGCAGTTCGGTGACGACCAGGCACTGCCGGCCCTGGATCTCCTCGACCTCGACCACCGAGCGCATGGTGATCGAGCCGCGGCCGGTGCGGTAGGCATCCTCGATGCCGGTGCGGCCGACGATCAGCGCCCCGGTGGGGAAGTCGGGGCCCTTGATCCGCTCGATCAGCGCCTCGAGCAGCTCGTCCGGGGTCGCCTCGGGGTTCTCCAGGTACCACTGGGCGCCGGCGGCCACCTCCCGCAGGTTGTGCGGGGGGATGTTGGTGGCCATGCCGACCGCGATCCCGGCCGAGCCGTTGATCAGCAGGTTCGGGAAGCGGGCGGGCAGGACGGTCGGCTCCTGGTTCCGGCCGTCGTAGTTGTCCTGGAAGTCGACGGTCTCCTCGTCGATGTCCCGGAGCATCTCCATGGCCAGCGGGGCCATCTTGCACTCGGTGTACCGCATGGCGGCGGCCGGGTCGTTGCCCGGCGAGCCGAAGTTGCCGTTGGAGTCCACCAGCGGCATCCGCATCGCCCAGTGCTGGGCGAGCCGCACCAGGGCGTCGTAGATGGAGGAGTCGCCGTGCGGGTGGTAGGTGCCCATCACGTCGCCGACCACGCGGGCGCACTTGTAGAAGCCGCGCTCGGGGCGGTAGCCGCCGTCGTACATCGCGTACAGCACGCGGCGGTGCACCGGCTTCAGGCCGTCCCGCACGTCCGGCAGGGCGCGGGAGACGATGACGCTCATGGCGTAGTCGAGGTAGGAGCGCTGCATCTCCGACTCGAGCGTCACCGGCTCGATGCGGTCCCCCGCCTCGGCGGCCAGGAGGGGCGCGACGGGGGATTCGGCGGCGCCGTCCGGCGGGGGGGTGATGTCCTCGGCCATGTGGGTGGGTCCGTTCCCTTCGGGGCGTGGCGAGCTGGTTCGGTCCCGGAGTCCGGGAGGGGGCCGGATGGTGCCGGCGGTCGGCCGACGGGGACGGGGGCGCCGGGCACCGGGGCCCGGCGCGCCCGCGTCCGATCGTCAGATGTCCAGGAAGCGGACGTCCTTGGCGTTGCGCTGGATGAAGGAGCGCCGGGCCTCCACGTCCTCCCCCATCAGTACCGAGAACAGGTCGTCGGCGGCGGCCGCGTCGTCCAGGGTCACCTGGCGCAGCACGCGCTGGGCGGTGTCCATGGTGGTGATCCGCAGCTCCTCGGCGTTCATCTCGCCCAGGCCCTTGAAGCGCTGGATGGAGTCCTCGCGGATCCGCCGGCCCTGCTCCCGGCCCATCCGGATGAGGCTGTCGCGCTCACGGTCGGAGTAGGCGTAGTCGAAGTCGTCCCGACCCCACTTGATCTTGTACAGCGGGGGCTGGGAGAGGTAGACGTGGCCGGCCTCGACCAGCGGCCGCATGAAGCGGAACAGCAGGGTCAGCAGCAGGGTGTTGATGTGCTGGCCGTCGACGTCGGCGTCGGCCATGAGGATGATCTTGTGGTAGCGCAGCCGCGAGATGTCGAAGTCCTCGTGGATGCCGGTGCCGAAGGCCGAGATGAGCGCCTGGACCTCGGTGTTCTGCAGGACCTTGTCGATCCGGGCCTTCTCCACGTTGAGGATCTTGCCGCGGATCGGGAGGATCGCCTGGTACTGCGGGTCCCGGCCGGACTTGGCGCTGCCGCCGGCGGAGTCGCCCTCGACGATGAAGATCTCGCACTTGGTCGGGTCGTTGGACTGGCAGTCGCTCAGCTTGCCCGGCAGCGAGGCGGTCTCCAGCAGCCCCTTGCGGCGGGTCAGGTCGCGGGCCTTGCGGGCCGCCACCCGGGCGGTCGCGGCCTGGACGCCCTTGCGGATGATGTCCGCCGCCTCGGTGGGGTTGCGGTCCAGCCAGTCCGCCAGGTGCTCGTGGACGATCTTCTGGACGAAGGTCTTCGCCTCGGTGTTGCCGAGCTTGGTCTTGGTCTGGCCCTCGAACTGCGGTTCGCCGAGCTTCACCGAGATGATCGAGGTCAGGCCCTCGCGGATGTCCTCGCCGGTGAGGTTGTCGTCCTTCTCCCGCAGCAGCTTCTTCTCCCGCGCGTAGCGGTTGACCAGGGAGGTCAGCGCGGCGCGGAAGCCCTCCTCGTGGGTGCCGCCCTCGTGGGTGTGGATGGTGTTGGCGAAGCTGTAGACACCCTCGGTGTACTGGGTGTTCCACTGCATCGCGATCTCCACCGACAGCAGCCGCTCGGTGTCCTCCGCCTCGATGGAGATGACCGAGGGGTGCACCGGCTCACCCTTGCGGGAGTTGAGGTGGCGCACGAAGTCGACGATGCCGCCCTCGTAGTGGTAGCTCACCCGGCGGGCCTGGTTCTCGTCCTCGCTGCCCGCCGTGTCGGCGCCCGCGGTCTGCTTGGCGGACTCCCGCTCGTCGGTCAGCGAGATGGTCAGGCCCTTGTTGAGGAAGGCCATCTCCTGGAGGCGCCGGGAGAGCGTCTCGAAGGAGTAGTCGGTGGTCTCGAAGATGTCGCCGTCGGCCCAGAAGGTGACCGAGGTGCCGGTGCGGTCGGTCTCCTCGAGCCGGGCCAGGGGCGCGGTGGGGACGCCCATCCGGTAGTCCTGGGTCCAGCGGTGGCCGTCCCGGTGGATCTCCACCTCCACGCGGGTGGACAGGGCGTTGACCACGGAGACGCCGACGCCGTGCAGACCGCCGGAGACGGCGTAGCCGCCGCCGCCGAACTTGCCGCCGGCGTGCAGCACGGTGAGCACGACCTCGACGGCCGGCTTGCCCTCGGAGGGGACGATGTCCACCGGGATGCCGCGGCCGTCGTCGACGACGCGCACGCCGCCGTCGGCCAGCAGCGTCACCTCGATGCGGCTCGCGTGCCCGGCCAGGGCCTCGTCCACGGAGTTGTCGACCACCTCCTGGACGAGGTGGTGCAGACCCCGCTCACCGGTGGAGCCGATGTACATGCCGGGGCGCTTGCGAACGGCGTCCAGGCCCTCCAGGACCGTGATCGCGCTCGCGTCGTACGAGGAGTCCCCCGGAGCGGGGGTCGCGGCGGCGGCCGGGGTGTTCTCGTTGAAACTGCCGGAATCGGCCACGAAGCGCCCTTTCTGGCACAGCACGGACCGACTCCACGGAAGAGCGGAGCGGCCGTGTCACTCGACATGGTCCGCGGTGAGGCGGAGTCTCCATTCTACCGGCAGGACTGACAGCAATGGCGCTTTGCCGGGCCCTGAAGGCACATGAGATGCCCTGAACCGATGGCGTCCGACTCCCCATATGCGGCCCTACCCCCGAAACGGCTCACGGGGGCGCACAGCGCTTCGGACTGTCAACCTTCGGTAGCGTGATCGGGATCACACCCGAGGGGACGCGCCGGCCCCCCGACACCTTCCTGAACGGGGCCGGAACCCACCTGCCCCGCGACCGCCGCGGCACTCCCCGGGGAGAGGGCCGAAATCGTTCGACCGGACGTCCGGGAGAGGGCACGGGAGGCGCGAACGGGGACCCGGGGCGCCCACGGGACACGCC
>NZ_VKHS01000889.1 GCF_014141525.1 Streptomyces calidiresistens | reverse complement strand
TCCTTCGCCGGGGCCTTGGGGGGCGCGGCGGGCGCGGCCGGTGCCGCGGACTCGGCGGCCGAGGCGTCGGCGGCCGGGGCCTTCGTCCCCTGCTCGGTCCCCGGCGCGTCGCCGGACCGCTTCTCCGTCACAGCCGGGGTCGGCGCGTCGGTGCCCGCCGGGGTCTTGGCGTCGGGGCGCTCCTCGCCCTTGCCGTTGCCCGAACCGGGACGGTAGTCGGCGAAGAAGTCCCACCAGGCCCGGTCCACGGAGTTGGGGTCCTGGAGGTACTGCTGGTAGATCTCGTCCACCAGCCATTCGTTGGCGCCGAACCCGGCCGCGGGGCCGTTTCCTGATCCGGCCTGGTCGGTGGAGACACTTGACGTGTTCGGGGACTGTGGCGACACGGCGGCAACCGCCCTCTTCCGCTTCGCAAGGTGATGGGACAGCGGGAATCAAGGCTACGCCTTTCGGATGCCCCGGCGCAGTCCCAACGGCGCAGTCGTCGCGTACATCACACTCACAGGGGTCACCTGCCGTGTTTTGATCCGCGAAACGACGGGAAAGAAGCGGGGTTTGGTCGCATCCGGATCGCTTTCGGGAAGGACCGGGCGCGACTGCGACAGGGCGTCGGCGCAGCCGTCTCCGCACGGAGGGTGACCGGATGGGGTCTCCCGTTCGACCCCTACCCGGCCGGGCGCGGTGTACGCGCACCGATCACCGGCCGGCCCGCGGGTGACCGGTCGGCGACGAACCGGTGCCGCCGCCGGCCCCGCCGCACCGCTCCCGGGCCGGTCGGTGGGGACCGGAGCGGGAGGGTCGCGGCGCTCCCGGCCGGAGCCGGGGGAGCCGGACGGACGCGAGCCGCCCTCCACCGCGACCCTATGTCACCCCACCGAACCGTGATCACCCGGGAGGGTGACGCGGATGCGGCAGCCCCGCTCCGATTCCGCCACCCCGATCGTGCCTCCGTGCAGGTCCACCGCCCAGCGGGCGATCGCCAGCCCCAGGCCGGTGCCGCCGTCGCGGGCCGGGCCACCGGGTCCCGAGCCGCGCCCGAACCGCTCGAAGACCATCTCCCGCTGATCGCACGGGATGCCCGGGCCCTCGTCCAGCACCTCCAGTTCCAGCCCGCCGCGCTGCCGACCCGGGCGGGCCCGCACCGTGACCGTGCCGCCCTGCGGACTGTGCTTGATGGCGTTGTCCACCAGGTTGGCCACCACCCGTTCCAGCCGCTCCGGATCGGCGTGCGCGACCAGCCCCGGGGAGTCCTCCTCCGCCGTCGGTCGGACGTCCAGCTCCAATCGAACGTCCGGACGGGCGTGGCCGCGGCCGAAGGCCACGTCCGCGTCCCGCAACAGGTCGCCCAGGTAGCGCTCGACCTCCAGCGATCGGGGTCGCAGCGCCACCACGCCGTTCTCCAGCCGGGAGAGGTCGAGCAACTGCTCCACCATCCGCCCCAGCCGTTCGGTCTGCCGGAGCGCGCCCGCCATCGTCTCGCGGTCGGGTTCGCAGACCCCGTCCACGACGTTCTCCAGCACCGCCCGCAGCCCGGCGATGGGCGTGCGCAACTCGTGGGAGACGTTGGCGACCAGGTCGCGGCGCTGCTGGTCCTCGGCCTGCAGGTCGGCCGCCATCCGGTTGAAGGCGCGCGCCAGCTCCCCCAACTCGTCGCGCCGGCGCACCCGGACGCGCCGGCCGTACTCGCCCCGGGCCATCGCCCGCGCCGCCGCCGTCACCTCGCTGATCGGCGCCGCCAGTCCCTGCGCCACGAACTGGGTGATCAGCAGCGAGGAGATGACGGCGATGACGGCGATGATCCGCAGCTCCAGCGAGGAGCGGTGGGCCAGCAGGATCAGCACGGTGGTGATGGTGACCGAGAGGATCACCAGCCAGCCGAGGGCGGCCTTCACCGACCGCAGCGGGTCCACCGGACGCAGCGCGGCCCACAGTCGCCGGGCGGCCGGGAGGCGCCCCGGTCGGCGGGCACCCCGGCCCGTCCGGTGCTCCCGCCGTCCGGTGCTCCCGCCGGCCGCCGGCGCGGACCGGCCGTCGGTCGGTGCCGTCCCGGTCGGCGGGGGAGCGGGACGATCGGGGGGCGGCGGTGTCC
>NZ_VKHS01000888.1 GCF_014141525.1 Streptomyces calidiresistens | reverse complement strand
TCCCTCGCCGGCGCCCCCGCCCCGCGTCGGTCCCGAACTCCACCTCGATCCGGTCGCCGGCGAGGGACGGGCGGAGGGGGTGATGCGCGGAGTGCGGGAGGCCATCGCCGACGGCCGCCTGCCCTCCGGCACCCGGCTGCCCTCCTCCCGTGCCCTGGCGGCCGACCTCGGTGTGGCCCGCAACACCGTGGTGCGGGCGTACGAGGAACTGACCGCCGAGGGTTGGCTGGTGGCGCGCCGGGGGTCGGGCACCACGGTGGCGTCCCGGGGTGATCCTTCCCGGGAGAGCCCGACCTCCCGGCGTACCGGGCACCCCTCCCGGTGCGGCCGGGTCGTACCGGTTCCCCGGTACGACCTGCGGCAGGGTTCCCCCGCAGCCGACTCCTTTCCGCGCGGGGCGTGGTTGACCTCCACCCGCAGGGCCCTGCTCACCGCGCCGGACGACGCCTTCGGCCCCGGGGACCCGCGCGGACATCCCGCGCTGCGCCGCGAGGTGGCCCTGTACCTGGCCCGGGCACGGGGTGTGCGGACTGATCCCGAACGGGTGGTGATCTGCGCGGGGGTCTCCCATGCGCTGCGGTTGCTCGCCTCCCTGCGCCGAGGCGCCGTCGCGGTGGAGGAGTACGGACCGGTCTTCCAGTACCGGATCCTGGAGGAGGCCGGGCTGCGGGCGGTTCCCCTGCCGGTGGACGCCGACGGTGCCCGGGTCGGGGCGCTGACGGATTCCCCGGCCGGCACCCCCGGGACCCGGGAGGTGCGCACGGTGTTGCTGACCCCGGCGCATCAGTTCCCGCTCGGCGGCCCGTTGGCGGCCGAGCGGCGGGCGGCGGTGATCGAGTGGGCCCGTGAGCGGGACGGCCTGGTGCTGGAGGACGACTATGACGGGGAGTTCCGCTACGACCGCCGGCCGGTGGGCGCGCTCCAGGCGTTGGATCCCGAGCGGGTGGTTCACCTCGGGTCGGTGAGCAAGAGTTTGAGCCCGGCCCTGCGACTCGGCTGGATGGTGTTGCCCGGCCATCTCGTTCCCCGGGTGCTCGCCCTCAAGGGCGAGCGGGAGGCCCGCACGAGCGTGCCCGATCAGCTGACCCTGGCCGACTTCCTCGCCTCGGGGGCACGGGACCGGCACGTGCGCCGGATGCGCGAGCGGTACCGACGGCGCAGGGACCGACTCCACCGGGCCCTGGCGGAGCGGGTACCGGGAGTGGGGGTCTGCGGTGCGGCGGCGGGGTTGCACGCCGTGGTGACGCTGCCGCCGGAAACCGACGAGGCCGCCGTGGTGGCCGCCGCCGCCCGACGGGGGGTGGCCGTGGAAGGGCTGGCCGACTACCGGTGGCGCGCGCCGGCGGGGGTCGGGGAGGACCAGTGCCCCAAGGGGCTGGTCGTCGGGTACGGCGCCCCGTCGGAGAGCGCCTTCCCGAACGCGTTGGAGGCCCTGTGCGGGGTTCTGCGGGAGGCGCTCGCCCACCGATGAGCCCCGGGGCTCCTCCCCGGTCGGGGCCGGGCCCCCGCCCGGCCGGCCGGGCGCGTCCCCGGCGCCCGGCGGTGCCGGGCCCCGGGGACGCGCCGGGTCAGACCTCCAGGTCGCTCTCGATCCTCTTGAGCTGGTGACGGGCCATCGCGAGATTGGCCCGCTTCTTGTCCAACGCGAGGTAGAGGAACAGTCCCTGGCTGCCGCGTCCCTTCATCAGGCGGAGGAGGTGGTACTGGGTGCCCAGGGTGATGAGGATGTCCTCGATCTCGTCGCCCAGGGAGAGGAGTTCCATGGCCCGCAGCTTGGCGCGGACCACGTCGGTGTTGGCGGCGGCGGCGACGTTGAGGTCGAGTTCCTTGCCGCCGCCCACGACGCCGAGGGCCATGCCGCTGGTGTAGTCGACGAGGGCGACCCCGATGGTGCCCTCGATGCTGGTCATCGCCTCTTTGAGCGCGGCATCGGTGTTGGCCATGGCGGATCTTTTCCTTTCGGATGGTGATGGACGCGACGCACGACCCCGGGCGGGTCGGGTCGCGGGCCCCCGCGCGGCTCGGCCGGGCCGGGGCACGAAGAGGTGACGTGTGGGACGTGCGGGACGTGCGGGCGGTACGGGTGGGGC
>NZ_VKHS01000887.1 GCF_014141525.1 Streptomyces calidiresistens | reverse complement strand
CCCTACCGCCCCGCCACCCGCCGGTTCGCCGACCCCGTTCACCTGCGGGTGGAGGCGGTGCCGGAGTACGCGCTGCTGACGGGCGGGGACCGGCGCCGCGCCGACGCCCTCCTGAGCCGCGCCGCGCTCCTGCGAGAGGCGGTCCTGGAGCGCGGCACCCCGGTGGACCGCGACGAGGTGTGGCGGCTCAAGCAGGAGGCGCTGGAACTGGTGCTGCGGGTCCCGCTCGGACCGGGGCGGCACGCCGCCTACTGCGCCTTCCTCGCCGAGCACGGCCGCGCCCTGGAGGACCACGCCACCTGGTGCGCCCTCACGGAGCTGTACGGGCCGGACTGGACCGGTTGGCCCGAGGGGCTGCGCGATCCGCGCTCCACCCGCACCGCGCGCGCCCGCGCCGAGCACCTGACCCGGATCGACTTCCACTGCCGGCTCGCCTGGCTGGTGGACGAGCAGCTCGCGGCGGCCCAGCGGACCGCCCGTGAGGCGGGGATGGACATCGGCCTGATCCACGACCTCGCGCTCGGCGTGCACCCGCGCGGGTCGGAGAGCTGGGCCCAGCGGCACGTGCTGGCCGTCGGCATGTCCACCGGGGCGCCCCCCGACGCCTTCAGCGCCGACGGCCAGGACTGGGGGTTGCCTCCGTGGCGGCCCGACGCCCTCGCCGAGACCGGTTACGCCCCCTACCGGGACCTGCTCACCGGCCTGCTCCGGCACGCCGGCGGGCTGCGCATCGATCACGTGATGAGCCACTTCCGGCTGTGGTGGATCCCCGAGGGCCGCCCACCGCGCGAGGGGACCTACGTGACCTACGACGCCTCCGCCATGCTCGGCACCCTCGCCCTGGCCGCCCACCGCGCCGGCGCCGTGGTCGTCGGCGAGGACCTGGGGACGGTCGCGCCCGGGGTACGGGAGGAACTGGCGGGACGGTCGGTGTTCGGCACCTCCGTCCTGTGGTTCGAGCGCGACTGGGAGAAGGCGGACGCGAACGGCACGGCGCCGATCCTGCGACCGGGGGAGTGGCGCCCGGGCTGTCTGGCCACCGTGACCACGCACGACCTGCCGCCCACGGCGGCCCGGCTCACCGGGGAGGACGTGGAGCTTCGGGCCCGACTGGGCCTGCTCGGCGGTGCCGAGGGGGAACCGGACCCGGAGGCGGACCCGGAGGCAGTCGGCGACGGGCCGCGGGCCGGGACCTCCCGGGGCGGGGAGGACGCCGCGCGGGCCGCGGACGACCGCGAGCGCCGGCGCTCGGAGGCGCTGGAGACCGCCCGGGCCGAGGCCCGGAGGGAGATCGGGGACTGGCTGGACCTCTTCCGTCGGATGGGCCTGCTGCGGCCGGGCGCCGGTGAGGAACAGCAGATCGCCGCCGCCTACCGTTTCCTGGCCCGGACCCCGGCCCGACTGCTCGGGATCTGGCTGCCCGACGCCGTGGGCGACCGCCGCTCCCAGAACGTCCCCGGCACCTGGCGGGAGTACCCCAACTGGCGACTGCCGATCGCGGACGCCTCGGGCCGGCCGGTCACCCTGGAACGCCTGACGGGCTCGGCCCGGGCGATGGCCCTGCTGGAGGCGGTGCGGGCGGAGATGGCCCGGGGCCCCGGGGGCCCGGCGGCCTCCGCGGGCGCTCCGCCCGGAGCCGGCGCCGGAACCCCCTGACCCGCGGGCGGCGGCACCCCGGGGAATCGTCCGCCCGTTCGACGGATGGTTCGGGTCGGGTCCGGGGGCGCTCCCGGGCCCGCTGGGGGGGCCCGGGGACGCGCCGGGGCCACCCCGGTCGAGCACCGGCCCGGGCGGTTCGTTACCTTGGGGCCGTGGCCAATCTGAACAAGAAGCGCGCCGCCCGGGCCGGAGCCGTCACGCTCGGCTCGGTGCTGACGCTGCTCATGACGTCCCCCGCCGCCCACGCCCTGTACCGGGACGACGGGGATCAGCCCGGTGAGGGCCTGAGTGTCTTCGAGACCATCGGCCTGTTCGTGATCACGCCGATCGCCGCGTTCGTCGTCATCGCCGCCCTCGTGGTGATCGGTGAGAAGGCAGCGGTCAAGCGCAACTCCACCAGCCGCAACATCAGCACCTGAGGCCCCCTCCCGCC
>NZ_VKHS01000886.1 GCF_014141525.1 Streptomyces calidiresistens | reverse complement strand
CGCCCCCCACCCCGCCCGGCCGGCTGCCGGTGGTGCCCTACGCGCTGTACGACGTGCCGCAGCGCCAGGAGCGCCGGCTCGGTGTCATCGACTTCGCCGAGTTCGGCCACCTGTACGTGATCGGCACCCCCCGGTCGGGTCGCACCCAGGTGCTGCGCACCGTCGCCGGATCGATCGCCACGACACTGACCGCCGAGCAGGTCCACCTGTACTGCGTGGACTCCTCCGGGGGCGGCCTGGCCGCGCTGTCCGCCCTGCCGCACTGCGGCGCGGTGGTCTCCCGGCACGACACCGAGCGGCTGGAGCGCCTGCTCCACCGGCTCTCCACCGAGCTGACCCGGCGCCAGCGGCTGCTCTCCGAGCACGACTGCGCGAGCTGGACCGAGCTGCGCGGCAAGCTGTCCCGGACCCGCCGCCCGGCGCACCTGATGCTGCTGATCGACGGCTGGGACTCGCTCAGCGGCCTGCTCGACGACTACGACGGCGGGCGGCTGTACGGCGAGGTCGTGCGGCTGCTGCGGGAGGGCGCGGCGGTGGGCGTGCACGTCATCGCCACCTCCGAGCGGCTGCTGCTGGCCGGCCGGCTGGGCGCGCACAACGACAAACGGCTGCTGCTGCGCCAGGCCGAGGCCGGCGACTACTTCCACGTGGGGCTGAGCCGGGACCGGCTGCCCACCCACGTCCCGGAGGGGCGTGCCTGGCACGCCCCCTCCGGGTTGGAGACGCAGATCGCCCTGTTGCCCGGCCCGGACGACCAGCGGGACGGCGGGGCGGACAACGGCCGGGACGGCGCCCCCGACGCCCCCGACACCGACCGGGTCCCCGACCAGGCCGAGGCCCTGCGGCGGATCGCCCGGGAGGCGGCGAGGCGCGACGGCGACATCCCCGCCGACCGGCGCCCCTTCCCGATCGCCGAACTGCCCGGCTCGCTCACCTTCCAGCAGGCGGCCGAGCGGCTGCCCACGGAGAGCGGACGCCCGCTGTGGGCCCTGGTGGGGGTCGGCGGCGACGACGCCGGCCCGATCGGCTTCGACTTCGCTGCCGAGGGCGGCGCGTTCGTCGTCGCCGGTCCGCCGCGCAGCGGACGCACCACGGCGCTGGCCTCGATGGCGGTCTCCCTGCTGATGGGCGGCACCTCCCTGGTGGTGCTCGCCCCGCGCGAGTCGCAGCTGCGCCGGCTGGCCGCGCACGACCTGGCCCGGGTGCTGACCGACGCCGACCCCTCGGCGGCGGACGTGGAGGAGGCGCTGGAGGCCACCGGCGGCCGGCCGACGGTGCTCGTCGTGGACGACGCGGAGCTCCTGGCCAACTGCGCGGCCGACAAGGTGCTGCGCCGGGTGCTCGCCTCCGGGCGGGACCGTGGCCAGGCCCTGCTGGTGGGCTGCACGGCCGAGGCCACCGGCAACCTGGGCTGGGTGGGGCAGCTGAAGCGGGTCCGCCGCGGGCTGCTCACCTCCCCGAAGTCCATCGTCGAGGGGGAGCTGATCGGCTGCCGGATGTCGGGCGAGCAGGTGCGGATGGCGCTGCCGCCCGGCCGGGCGTGGACCGCCGGCCCGCACGGGGGGCCGCTGGCGGTGCAGGTGCCGCTCACCGTGCTCGGCGACGGGTGAGTCCTCCGGGCACCGCCCCCGGCGCGGCCCGCCACCCGGAACCCCGGGCGGCGGGCCGCGCCGCGTGCGCTGCCGCGTGAACGCTACGCGTTGGCCTCGGCGGCCTCGGCCCGGCTCTGCTCCAGCGAGGAACGGATGTCGTTCGCCATGTCGGAGTCGGAGTTCTGGAGTTCGGTGGAGATCTCCTGGAACAGCTTGGCGTACTCGCCGATGTTGTTGGCCGAGGTCTCCATCTGGGTGGTGAAGAACTCGTACGCCTCCTTGAGCGCCTCGCTGGCCTGCTCGAAGACCAGACCGTTCTGGAGCAGCCCCTCGACGGTGGTCTTCAGCTCGGTCAGCTCGGTGGCGATGTCCGAGAGCTTGGTGCCCATCGTGCCGGCGGTGGCCTCGATGGTGGCGTAATCGATATTGATATTGGCGTCGCTGGCCATGGTTCCTCCGTGGGGCGGTGCGGGGTGGCGCGCCGGGGTCCCGGGCGCGGGGG
>NZ_VKHS01000885.1 GCF_014141525.1 Streptomyces calidiresistens | reverse complement strand
GAGGGGGCCCGGGCGGGGTTCCGTCCCCGAACGGTCGTCCGCCCAGTTCCTCCCGGCCGTGCGGTGTGAGCCACCCCGAGAGGTCCGGCCCCATCGGCACGATGCCGGTGGGGTTGATGCCGGTGTGGACCTCGTAGTAGTGCCGCTTGATGTGGTCGAAATCGACCGTGTCGCCGAAGCCCGGCGTCTGGTACAGGTCCCGTACGTAGCCCCACAGCACCGGGTTCTCGGTCAGCTTGTACCGGTTGCACTTGAAGTGGTTGTGGTAGACGGCGTCGAAGCGCACCAGGGTGGTGAACAGTCGGATGTCCGCCTCGGTGATGGTGTCCCCCACCAGGTAGCGCCGGCCCTCCAGGCGTTCGGAGACCAGGTCCAGCCGCCGGAAGACGTCCTCGTACGCCCGCTCGTACTCCTTGCGGTCCGAGGCGAAACCCGCCCGGTACACGCCGTTGTTGACATCGCGGTAGATGCCCTCCATCACCTCGTCGATCTCGTCGCGCAGTGCCTCGGGGTACAGGTCGGGGGCGCCGGGGCGGTGCAGCGCGGTCCACTCGGTGGCCAGATCCAGGGTGATCCGTTGGAAGTCGTTGGTGACCAGCTTCCCGCTGGGGATGTCCACGATCGCCGGGACGCTGACCCCGCCCGGGTACTCGCTCTCCCGCGCGTCGTACGCCTCGTGCAGGAATCGGATGCCGAGCACCGGATCCCGGCCGTCCGGGTCCAGTGTGAACCGCCAACTGCGGTCGTCCTGGATCGGGTCCGCGACGGCCAGGGAGAGGGCGTCCTCCAGCCCGAGCAGCCGTCGCGAGACCAGGGCCCGACTCGCCCAGGGGCAGGCCCGGCTGACCACCAGCCGGTACCGGCCCGCCTCCACCGGCCGGCCGTCCCGGCCGTCGGCCGTGATCCGGTCGGCGAAGTGACTCGTGGATCGTTTGAACGGTTTGCGGCCGTAGGAGGCGTTGCCCTCCGTGCCCGCGCCGGTCTCGCTCACGGTCCGATCTCCTTTCCCGGGGGACGGCCCCGGCGGGGCCCCGTGGCCCGTGTGGACGTCACGCTGCGGTTTCTTCTCCCCGGGAGAGCGGTCGGGATGCTCCCGAATGCTCCCCGTCCTTCTTCGCCCCGGCGAGTTGCCGGTGTGCCGGGCACGACCCGGGGCAGGGTGCCGGTGCGTACCGCGGAGGGAATGTCGGAAAGGAGCCGGTGCCATGTCGGCGTGTCCCCTCGTCCCCGCCTCCCCGTGCCTCCCTCCGCCTCCGCCGGGGGCGGGCGCGACGACCGCGGGGAGGCCGGGATGACCACCCGCCCGTCCCGTCTGTTCCCCGCCTCCGCCGCCGAGCGGGAGAGATTCGCCGAGCAACTCCTGGACCGCCTGACCCCCTTGATGAGCGCACTGGGCTTGCTCTTCCTGTTCGTGGTCATCGGTGAGCGCCTGGCCCGTCCCGGGGGGCCGGTCGCCACCGCCCTCGCCCTGCTCGGATGGCTCCTGTGGGGTGTCTTCGTCGCGGAGTTCCTCGTACGTGTGGTCGCGGCCCCCCGTCGCCTGCGGTTCCTGCGGCGCAACTGGTGGCAGGTCGTCTTCCTGGTCCTGCCCTTCCTGAGGATCCTGCGTCTGGTCCGTTCCTTCCGCGTGTTGCGCGGGGGCAGGGTGCTCTCCTCGACGGTGCGCTCCTCGCGCTCCGCCGGGAGAGTGCTGGGCAACCGCATCTCGTGGTTGGCGGTGGTCACCGCCATCGTGGTCCTGGGCAGCTCGGAGCTCCTGCACGGGTTCGCGGTGTACCCCACCTTCGGGGACGCGCTGCACGCCACGGCGATGGCCGCCGTCAGCGGCGCGCCGCTGGGCCGGGAGGACGCGTGGGCCAGGGTGGTCGAGGTGGCGTTGGCCATGTACTCGGTGGGGGTCTTCGCCACCCTCGCGGCCACCGTCGGGGCGTATTTCGTGGACGCCCGTCCCCGTCCGGTGGCTCCCACGGCACCCTCCGGCGAGGAGGAAACGGCGGCTTCCGATCGGGGGTGACGGACGAGCCCTCCGCCCGCGCGCCGCCATTTCGCTGCGGCGTCCCCCGATCATCCCGGGCGGGCCGGGGCCTGTCGCTTGTAC
>NZ_VKHS01000884.1 GCF_014141525.1 Streptomyces calidiresistens | reverse complement strand
GGCCCGTCCCGACCCCGGCCGATGTCTTCCGCCGCAAGCGACCCGCCCCCCCGCCGCCACCGGCCGCCGAGTAGGCCCACTACCCTGGAGGGGACCGAGAACCCGGCCACAGGGGGCCGGGAGCGGCCCGGAGGAGACCGACCGTGGACTATCTCGCCGCGCTTTTCGCCCCGACCGTGATGGCGGTGGCCTTCTGCTACCTCATCATCACGATGATCAAGTCGCAGGGCGGCGCCAACAAGTACAAGGAGGACGCGGCCGTGGACGCCATGGAGGCGGCCCGCACGGCCGAGCGCCCCTCCGGGGCCCGTCCCGCCGCCGAGTGAGCCCCCGGGGCGCCCCCGGGCGCCCCGTCCGTCCCGCCGCCGGGCCCCGCCCGGCGGCGGTTCGTCGTGTCCGGGCCCGGCTCGGCCGCGCCCGCCTTCCCCGCGCGCCATCCGTCACGCCCGTCACGCCCGTCACAGCCGCCCGGGTGCCGGATCGCCGCTCGGCGCCCGGCCGCGGGCGGGGCGCCCGACGGGAGCCCAACAGGGTCATATCGTGCATATCATCCGACTCCCCGTTACCCTGCAGATGTGCCTCGGTCACTGGGAGAACTCGAAGACGCCGTGATGACACGGGTCTGGGAATGGAATCGCCCGGTCACCGTCCGAGAGGTTCTGGAAGACCTCCGGAAGGAACGACCGATCGCCTATACGACGGTCATGACGGTTCTCGACAAGCTCCATCGGAAGGGCTGGGTCCGGCGGGAGCGCGACGGGCGCGCCTATCGTTACGAGGCGGTATCCACCCGTGCCGCGTACGCCGCCGCATTGATGAACGACGCCTGGTCCCGGAGCGACAACCCGGCCGCCGCCCTGGTGGCATTCTTCGGGATGATGTCACCGGCGCAGACCGAGGCTTTGCGCGATGCGCTGCGGGTGGTGGATGTCGGCGGAGCCGGTGGTGCCGCGGGCCCCGACGGGGGCGCCGCCAATGTCGGTGGAACGAGGCGGTAGCCTCCGTTCGTGAAGCATGCCGACCGGACTCCGGAAATCACGGTTCGACGCGCCCGGACGAGGGATGTGCGTGCCGTGCGTCACCTCATCGACACGTACTCGCGCGATCGCATCCTCCTGGACAAGCCGACCGTCACCCTTTACGAGGACATTCAGGAGTTCTGGGTGGGGGAGCGGGCCTCCGACGGGGAGGTGGTCGCCTGCGGCGCCCTGCACGTGATGTGGGAGGATCTGGCCGAGGTCCGCACGCTGGCGGTGGATCCCTCCCTGCGCGGGACGGGCGTGGGACACCTCCTGTTGGAGAAGCTGCTCGACACGGCGCGTCAACTGGGCGTGGATCGCATTTTCTGCCTCACCTTCGAAGTGGCGTTCTTCGAACGGCACGGCTTCGTGCCCATCGGCGATACCCCCGTGGACGGGGACGTCTACAGCGAACTGCTGCGCTCGTATGACGAAGGTGTCGCGGAGTTCCTCGGACTGGAGCGCGTGAAGCCCAACACATTGGGTAACACCCGTATGCTGCTTCGGCTTCGATAGTCATCCCGGCGGGGCTTTATGTCCGATACGTCCGAACGTCTCGGCGTTCAACGGCGGGAATCCCCGCGTGGGGTTTGTGTTTTTTCGGAAAGGGCGGTTTGATGACGCCCGGGGCGCGACAAAAACATTCGATGCCCGACCCCCGACCCGGATCCCCTAAAGAGGAGTACTCAGGTGGCACAGAAGGTTCAGGTTCTTCTTCTCGATGACATCGACGGCGGGGAGGCGGACGAGACCGTCACCTTCGCCCTGGACGGGAAGACCTACGAGATCGATCTCAACTCCGCCAACGCGGAAAAGCTCCGCGAGACCCTGGCCGAGTTCATTCGCGCCGGTCGTCGTGCCGGTACCGGCCGCGCGGCGCGCGGTGGGCGCTCGGCCGCCCGGGCGTCGGGCGGTTCCGGCTCCGCCGACACCGCCCGCATCCGTGCCTGGGCCAAGGAGAACGGCTACGAGGTCAACGACCGCGGTCGTGTGCCGGCGACCATCCGCGAGGCCTACGAGAAGGCCACCTCCTGACCCGACGCCGCCCCGACCGGTCGGTGGTCGCGGAGGGAGGGGGGC
>NZ_VKHS01000883.1 GCF_014141525.1 Streptomyces calidiresistens | reverse complement strand
GTATAAGAGACAGCCACCGACCGCTCCACCGGCCGTCCCGCCGCCGACCGGGACGACCTCCCGACCGGCACGGCCATCGCCCCGCTCCGTCCCGGCCCCCGGGCCTGGCTCGCGCTGATCGGGGCCGAGGCCCGGATGGTGGTCCGCGACACCGCCGGCCTGGTCGTCCCGCTCGGCCTGCCCCTGCTGATCCTCGTCATGAACGGCCTCGGGGACGGCGGCGGCGAGGTGATCCCGGGCACCGACGGGCGCACGGTGTTCGACGTGTACGTGCTCCCGCTCACCCTCACCGTGGTGGTGGCGATGGTCGGCGTGGTGAACATGCCGAGCTTCCTCGCCCACCACCGGCGCTCGGGGGTGCTGCGCCGGCTGGGCGTCACCCCCGCCCACCCGGCGATGGTGCTGATCGCCCAGGCACTGGTCGGCGCGGCGCAGACCCTCCTCGGGGCGGCGGTGGCCGTCGGGGTCGCGGTGGCGGCCTTCGACGCCACCCCGCCGGCGGAGCCCCTGCGCGCCGTCGCCCTGCTGGTGCCGGTGGTCGCGGCGCTGTACGCGGTGGGCACGCTCGTCGCGGCGGTCGCCCCGACGACCAACGCCGCCGTCGCGATCGGTCTGGTGCTCTTCCTCGGCATGGGGGCCGGTGGGGGGATGTTCGGCCCCCGGGAGAACCTGCCGGATCCCGTCGCGACCGTCGGGGAGTTCCTCCCCTTCGGGGCCTCGGTGGAGGTGCTGGGAGCGGCGTGGGTCGGCACGCCCGTCGCGGCGGGACACCTGTTCGCGCTGGTCGGGGCGACCCTCCTCGCGGGGGCGGGGGCGGCCCGCTTCTTCCGGTGGTCCTGACCGGGGCCGCGGGGCCGCCCCCCTCGGGCCCGGTCAGTGACGGGCGCCGCGCGCCAGCTCCAGGGCGTACTCCGGCCACCACTCCCCGGCCGCCGGCCCGCCCCGGCACTCGCCGTCGGATTCACCCGGTCGCTTGATCCACAGGTGGGCGTCGACCAGGGGGTCGCCGGTCTCCGTGGTGGGCGGGGTGCCCAGGGCGCGGCCCGGCGGGTTGCACCACGCCTCCGCCGGATCGCCCTCCAGCGGACCGTTGCCGTTGCGGCTGGTGTCCACCACGAAGCGGGCGTCGCCCAGCAGCCCGGACAGTTCCCGGCCGTAGGCGACGACCTCCTCGGTGGTGCGGTAGTTGGAGACGTTCAGCGCGAAGCCGTCCGCCCGGTCGATACCCGCCCGGCGCAGCGGCTCCACCAGCTCGGCCGGGTCGGTGATCCAGGTGGGGTTGCCGGCGTCGATGTAGACCCGGGTGCGCGGCAGGGCCCCGAGCCGGTCCACCGCTTCGGACAGGGCGGTGTACCGCTCCTCGTGGTGGATGGGCGCGGTGCAGCCGTCCACGATGTGCGGCACGGCGTCCGGCTCCAGGATCACGATGGCCTCCGCGTCGCCGATGTTGTCGGCGAAGGAGCCGATCCAGGACCGGTACGCGTCCCCGTCCACGGCGCCGCCGCGCGAGTACTGGCCGCAGTCGCGGTGGGGGACGTTGTAGGCGACGAACACCGCCGTGCGCTCCTGCGCGCCGGCGGCGCGCGCCACCTCGCGGATCCGCGGACCCGGGTCACCGCCCTCGCCGGGCGGCCACTCGGCGAGCGGCTGTTCGGCCAGCAGGCGCAGGGTCTCGGCGTCCTCGTCGCGGCCCTCGGCCCGCCACTCGGCGATCTGCCGGGCCGCGGGGCTGTCCGGGTCCACCCACAGCTCCTCGTCCACCGGGATCCGCGCGCTTCCCGTGTCCTCGGCCTCGTCGGCGGGGACGGGGCCGCCGTTGCTGCCGGGCCCGCTCCCCGGCGAGGCCCCGCCGGTGGGGCCGGAGCCGGAACAGCCGAGCGTGAGCAGCACGGCGAGCAGGACGGGCACCCCCGGGAAGGCGCGCGGGCGGCGGAAGCCGCTCCGCGGTCCCCGCGGACGGGCCGGGATCGTCCGGCCCTCCCGGGAACCGGTGGGAGGGGGCGTCGGAACGGACGGGGGGATCTCCGGGAGGCTGCCGCACATGGCGCAATCGTGTCATGACACGGCGTGATCGTCGGGGAGGTCCGGGGGTGCTTTCGGG
>NZ_VKHS01000882.1 GCF_014141525.1 Streptomyces calidiresistens | reverse complement strand
CCCCCTCGCGGCCCCGGCCCCTCCGCGCGCGGGGCCATCCGGGGGACGGTTGGTCACAATCCGGCACCGGCTCAACGTCCGACCGTCCCGGGGCGTCCGATCCCCTAGCGTGGTGTGCCGCCGACCCCGGGTCCTCACCCGGACACCATCCGGGGTCACCCGGAGCCACGGGACACGCCCGCCGGCGGCACGGGACAGGGGGAGGGATCGATGCTGTACACCGCCGACGGGTCGGGGCCCGGCCCGGGGCCCGACCCGCGTCCCGCCGATCGCGTCGCCGGAGCCGGTACCGGATGGCCCGCCCGGGCCCGGCACACCGCCCTGCGCGTCCTGCGTCGCCCCCTCGTCGACCGCGGCGACCCCCGCCGGGTGGTCCGCCGCTGGCCGGACCTCTTCGCCTGCCTCGTGGCCCTCTTCTTCTTCTGGCTCTCCCTGACCCCCTCGCTGGTGCCGCGCCCCTGGTACCTGCAGGGCGTCATCGGCGGCATCACCGCCGCGATCGGCTACGGCCTCGGCGCCCTGGTCGCCGCGCTGTACCGCCGGGTGGCCCCGTGGCGTCCCGACGAGACCGTCCGGGCCCGCTGCTGGCTCGCCTTCCACCTGCTGACCCCGCCGCTGGTGATTTTCCTGCTGTCCCGCAGCGCCGACATGCAGCGCGAACTGCGCCGCCTGCAGGAACTGCCCCCCACCCTCACCTGGCACTCGGTGATGATCGCCCTGATCAGCCTCGCCGTCGCGCTGACCCTGCTGACGATCGCGCGCGGCATCCGCCTGGGCACCCGGCTGCTGATCGAGGTGCTGCACCGCTTCGTCCCCGCCCCGGTGGCGGTCGCCCTGGCACTGGTCCTCAGCACCCTCCTGGTCGTCTTCACCGGTCGCGACCTGGTCTTCGAACGCGGCGTGCTCACCGTCGCCGAACGGCTCGCCGCCGCCAAGGACGCCAGCACCGATCCCGGCGTGCTGCGGCCCTACTCCCCCCTGGTCTCCGGAAGCCCCGACTCGCTCGTTCCCTGGGACCTGTTGGGCAACAAGGGGCGCACCTTCACCGGCACCGTCCTCTCCCCCCGGGAGATCTCCGCCTTCACCGGCGAGCCGGCCCTGCACCCCGTGCGCGCCTACGTGGGACGCGCCGCCCACGGCACCCCGGAGGAGGGCGCCGAACTGGCGGTGCGGGAACTGGAGCGCACCGGGGCCTTCGACCGCTCGGTCCTGCTGATCGCCGGGACCACCGGCACCGGGTGGATCAACCCCACCACCGTCGAGGCCCTGGAGTACATGACCGGCGGCGACAGCGCCGTGGTGGCCGTGCAGTACTCCCACCTGCCGAGCTGGATGTCGTTCGTGGTGGACCAGGAGGAGGCCGGGGAGGCGACCCGGGCCCTCGTGGACGCCGTCCACGAACGCTGGTCCCGTGAGCCCGGGGACGACCGCCCACTGCTGCTGGTCAGCGGGGAGAGCATGGGCGTGCAGGCGATCGAGGCGGCCTTCGCCGACATCGACGACCTGCTGGACCGGGTGGACGGCGGGCTGCTGGTCGGCCCGCCCGACGCCTCCCCCATCCACGGCGAACTCACCGACGACCGGGACCCCGGCAGCCCGGTGTGGCGGCCGGCCTGGCGGGACGGCGAGCACGTGCGGTTCGCCCAGTTCCCCGAGGTGGACCTGGCCCGCGACGGCGCGGACTGGGAGCACCCCCGGGTGGTCTACCTGCAGAACGCCTCGGACCCCGTGGTGTGGTGGTCCCCCGACCTGCTGTTCCGCCGTCCGGAGTGGATGAACGAACCGCTGGGCCCCGATGTCACCGGGGCGATCGACTGGTTCCCCTTCGTCACCTTCTGGCAGACCACCGTGGACATGGCCGTCTCCTACGGGGCCCCGGCGCCGCACGGCCACCGGTACGGCGCCAACCCCGTGGACGCCTGGGCGGCGATCGTCGAACCGGAGGGCTGGACCGCCGCCGACACCGGACGGCTGCGATTCCTGCTGGAGGAGCGCCACCCGCCGCGGGCGGGGTGGGCCGGCACCCCGGACTGACGGAGACGGCCCGTCCCGCACGACGCCGGGCGGGGCGTCGAACGGGACGGGCCGGGGCTCGTCCGGGG
>NZ_VKHS01000881.1 GCF_014141525.1 Streptomyces calidiresistens | reverse complement strand
CCGGGGGGCCGGGATCAGCGGGGGAAGAGTTCGAAGGGCACGCAGCGCCGACCCCCGAAACGTTCGGCGGCTTCGCCGGCCCCGCCGATGATCAGCTCACGGGCGTACGTCTCCGGCTCGACGCCCAGACCCACCAGATAGGCGTGGTGCTCGCGCAGCGAGGCCACGGCACGCTCCAGCGCCTCCTCCCCCACCTCCTTCGCCCGATCGGCGAACGGCGAGGCGGCCACGGCGATCCACCGCACGCCGTCCCAGGGCTCCAGCAGGCCGCCCGCGAGCTGCTCGGTGAAAATCCATCGGTTGCCGGCGTCCCCCGAGGCGTCCAACACGGCCTGCCCCACCGCGCGGTGGTCGGGGGTGTTGAGCATGCGCTCCGCGCCCCACACGGGATGGTGGTTCAGGGTGATGAGCAGTTCCGGGCGGTGCCGGCGGATCGCCGCGGTGATGTCCCGGCGCAGGCCGGGGCCGTTCTCCACCACACCGTCCCGGTGGGAGAGGAACTCCACCTCCGTGACCCCCACCCGGGCCGCACTCGCCATCTGCTCACCCGTGCGGACCGCCGCGCACTCCTCCGGGGGGAGCGAGTCGATGCCCGCCTCCCCCCGGGTGGCCAGGAGGTAGCGCACGTCCTTCCCCGCGGCGGTCCACTCGGCGATCGCCGCGGCGGCTCCGTATTCGAGGTCATCGGGATGGGCGACGACGGCCAGGGCGCGTTCCCAGTCCTCGGGCACGGGGGTGAGGGCGTCCGTCATGCCACGAGGTTACCGACCGTCAGCCCCGCTGGGGTGCGGCGACCCGGCCGACGGGACGGCCGGGAGTGCCCACCCCCCGCGAACGGGTGTTCAGCTCGTCGGCGGTCATGGGGTCCAGGCCGACGACGAATCCGACGAGGATCAGCAGCACGATGGGCCCGATGAGGATCGGCATCAGCGTCTCCAGCGGGGCGCGCCCGCCCAGACCGACCGCCTCGGTGTGGGCGTGCAGGGTCAGCGCCCCCATGCCGAGGTAGTGCATGCCGTTCACCGCGACGGCCATGATGACGCCGGCGCCGAGGGCGGCTCCCAGGGAGCGGGCCGCGACCGCGAACCACAGGGCGGCGGTGGCGGCCACCACCGCCACGACGACGGACAGCGCGACGATCACGGGGTCGTAGGCGAGACTTCCCTCCATCCGCATGCCGGCCATGCCGAGGTAGTGCATACCGGCGACTCCCAGCCCGGTGACCACACCTCCCGTGAGCAGTGCCGGGACGGAGGTGTGCCGGCGCCCCACGAGGAAGAGACCCAACCCGACCACGAGGATGGCCAGCGCCAGACTCGCGTAGCTGATGGTCGTGTCGTAGCCGATCGGCAGGGCGGGACTGGTGAAGCCCATCATGCCGATGAAGTGCATGGTGAAGATGCCGGTGCCGATGGCCACCGCCCCGAGGGCGAGCCAGCCGGCCCGCCGGCGCCCGACGGCGGTCAACCCGCGGACGGTGCAGCGCAGACCGAGGGCGCTGCCCAGCATGGCCATCAGAAATCCGAGCGCGGGCGTGATGAGCCCGTAGGTGAATCCGTCTACCGGAACCCCTGCGGCGGTGTGCACCACGGGTTCCCCCCTTGTCGATGTGGGCGGTCGGTGTGGGCTGTCGATGTGGGCAGTCGATGTGTGCGGGCGGGGTGGGCCGTCGGTGGGGCGAGCGATGCGACCGATGCGTCGGCACGGGGCGACGAGTGGGGACGACCGGGTCGACCGGTCGGCGACGCACCGATCCGGGGCACGGCGGAGCCGCGGGGCGACTTCGTCGGGTGCCGGCACGCCCGGGCGGAAACGACGACTTTCGGCCGAACCGATGCTAGGTCCGGAATGGCGTGAACACATCGGTCATTCACACAGGAGCGATCAAAGCGTTACATCCGACCCGGAGGAAACGGTCAAATCTCAGCTTTTGTGGCGAGGTTGTGCCCAACCTTCCGGCGATGAGGGCGAAGCCGTGACCGATTTCGATCGTCTCCCCGGCATGTACCGGCCGGCACCCCGCCGGTCCGACCCCTGGCGTGATCGCCCCGGAACGCGGCGACACGTCGTAGGCGAGACTTCCCTCCATCCGCATGCCGGCCATGCCGAGG
>NZ_VKHS01000880.1 GCF_014141525.1 Streptomyces calidiresistens | reverse complement strand
GGGCGGGGACCGGGCGTGAGGGCCGGGTGTCCCGGCGCCACCGGGGCCCCGCGGGGACGCGAACCCGGAGGATGAACCGGGGACGAACCGGGCCGGAACGGACCCGATCGGGCACAGTGATCGGACCGAAATGAACAATAGGTGGACGATGGCGTTTTTGTTTGCCTACGCTCCGCGGAGTGACCGGTTCGAATCGATTCCGCTCGGTTCGGCCCGTATCGGAACATAACCAAGCCGTCAACGGATCCGGCGCGGTCGGTTTCCCGTCATCGACGAAAGGGCACCACTCGGGTGGCGTGGGGTAAGGAGGTATCGGGGGTGGCAACGGTGGTCACACAGCACGTGCCCGCATCCGCGTCCGTGTCGGTACCCCACGGCCCGTCGGGCCCGGGGCTGGCGCGGCGCAGCATGCGGCGGGATCTGCGCACGGCAGGGGTGCCGGAGGCGGTCGTCGACGACGCCGTCCTGGTCCTCACCGAACTGTTGAGCAACGCCTGCCGGCACGCCCGGCCGCTGGAGGGCGAGCGGGTGCGCGCGACCTGGCACCACGACCGCGCCGGCGAGGTCACGGTCTCCGTCACCGACGGCGGCGGTCCGACCCGTCCGCGCACGGCCTCCCCCTCCGTCTCGGCCCGGGGCGGTCGCGGTCTGACGATCATCGGTTCGCTGACCCGGGACTGGGGCGTCCTGGAGGGTGATCCGTCCGGAGCCGTCACGGTCTGGGCGGTGCTCCCCGCGCGCGCCCGTTAGGCTCGGCCGGACTCCGTCCGCTCCGAGATCCGGGAGAGCCGCTCCGCATGGCCAAGAAGCGCCGCCCCCAGAAGTCCACCGGCACCGCGCAACGCGCCCACGGGGAGATCCCCGTCGTCGGCGCGCGGGAGCCCTGCCCCTGCGGTTCCGGCCGCCGCTACAAGGCGTGTCACGGCCGGGAGGGCGCGAAGGCCGCGACCGAGCTCGTGCGCCGGCCCTTCGAGGGTCTGCGCGGGGAGTGCGACTGGGTGGCCCTGCGCGAGCTGGTCCCCGCCGCGACCGCCGAGCTGCGGCTGCGCGACGGGCTGCCCGGGGACGTCCCCTCGCTGACCCTGGCCACGGTGCTGCCGATGGCGTGGCCGGCCCTGCGCCGCGACGACGGTTCCGTGCTGGTCGCCCTGCAGAACGACACCCCGACCGGTGACCTGAGCCGGGACCTGGCCGAGGTCCTGCTGCGCGCCCTGGACGGCAGGCCGGGTGAGCCGGTGGCGCCGGGATCCGGCGCCCCGGAGGGGCCGCGACTGCAGGACCTGCTGGATCCAAAGGCCCCGTTCGAGCCCGTCGTGCACTCCGGTTTCGAGTTCTGGCTGGACGACGCGCAGGCCGCGACCGGTCCGGTGGCCGCCTCCCTGGAGCGGGCCAACGAGGCCGCCGTGCCGACCGCGCGGCTGACGGGGGTCGAGGCGGCGTACTGGTGCGAGGTGCCGGGCCGCAACCACCTGCGCTGGGTGATGCCGCACGCGGAGGACACCCTGCTCGACGCGCTGGCCCGGCTGCACGCCGCCGGGGCCTCGGGGCTCGGCGAGGGCACCCGCCTGGTGGGCTCCTTCCGGGCGCACGGCCTCACGGTGCCGGTGTGGGACCTGCCGTCCTCGATGGGCGCCGAGGAGTGCGAGAAGCCCGCGACGTCCTTCGGCGAACGGCTGTCCGAGGCGCTGGCGCAGACCTCCCCGCTGACCGCCGAGGAGCGGCGCGCGCGCAGCGGACTGACCAACCGTCAGGTCACCCTGAACTGACCGCCCTTCCTCCGCGAACCCCCGGCGATCCCCCAAACCCCTTGTGGGAAAAGGGTGTTGATTTTCGGGGGCACGCGGGGAAAACGCGGGCGAGGCGTCGGGAGACCGCGCACACCCCCGGCCGACCCCCTGTGATTCGACTCACAGGGAGCCCGTAACGGCCGTCCGGGGGCCCGGGTTCGGCCGTCCGCCGTCCCGCGGGATTTGCTAATCGCCGAGGAGTTGTTACCTTTCAGTTGAGCCCGGTCGCTGGTGCATCCCCCGTCGCCAGCGGCCGGGTTCCTCGATGTCCGGAGCCGTCGCGGCCCGCCGCGGAACCCCGCCGTGTTCCCCCGTCCTCCCGGCC
>NZ_VKHS01000088.1 GCF_014141525.1 Streptomyces calidiresistens | reverse complement strand
GCGGGCGGGGCGGGCGTTCGCGTTCCAGGCCCGGACGCATACGTCGTCCAGGGGCTCTCGCAGGAGCACATGCGCTCGCACGCGGTCGGGGGTGCCGCACGGTCCGGTGCTGTAGACCTCGCAGAGTTCGCAGGTCTGATCCCGGCGCCGGTGGTAACTGCGGGCCCCCCGGGTGCCACAGGCGAAACGGCGGCTGCGGGGGTAGTCGCACACGTCGCACATCTCGCCGTGCCTCCAATGGCGCCTCCGCGCGGCGGATGTTCCGCAGGGGGCCAGCGAGCGGGGGCGCGGTATGTCGACCACTCCGCACGCCTCGCAGGTCTCGCGGTGGCGTTGGTGTCGGATGTACGCGGACGTGGTCCCGCACGGGGCGAGAGCACGGCGGGTGGAGCGGCCGTTGCCGCATACCTCGCAGGACTCGCCCCGGCGGTAGTGGCGCATGTAGGCGGCCGGTGTGCCGCAGCGGGCCGGGATGCTCACCGCGTCCCCGCCGTCGAGTCGGCCGGGGTGACGGCGGGACCGTGGTCGGCCTCGGCCGAGCCGCGGTCCTCAAGAGCCCAGACGATGAGAACCGGGACGATGAACACCGCGGTGAGCACCACGGCGGCGACGATCCACCCGGATCCACCGGTCAGCATCTCGATCATCGCGTGCCTTCCTTCCGACGCTGCTTGAGGCGGCGCTGCCATGCGTTGTAGGCGTCCCGGCACGGTTGGCACGGCTCCTCGCCCCGGCGGCGGTGCCGCTTGTACGCGGCCGGGGTTCCGCACGGCTTCAACGACAGCGCACAGTCCGGGCAGCTCTCGGCCCGGCGGCGGTGCCGGCGCCGGGCCGACGGCGTGCCGCACGGGGCAAGGACACAGGCCGGCAGCCCGGCTCGACGCCGAGCCCGGCGGTATCTCGCGCGTTGCGAGGCGTTGTAGGCGTCCCGGCACGGTTGGCACGGCTCCTCGCCCCGGCGGCGGTGCCGGGAGTACGCGGCCGTGGTGCCGCATGGCGCCAGGGGGCGAGCTCCGGTGCCGACGACCATGCCGAGGCGTTCCATCAGCTCGTCGAGGGGGTCAGCCACCGGCAACCTCCCGGCGCCGGGCCCGGCGGGCCAACAGGAACAGGAGGGAGACCGCCAGGGCGACCGGGAGGACAACGAGGACGATCTCTCCGAGGGCCGCCAGCCACACCAGGGCCCGGGCGTACAGCAGGAGGTCATTCACGGCGGCCGCCGCGGTCTCGGAGGGCCTGGACGGCCTCGGCTGCGGTGAGGTCGCCATCGGCGAAGGCCCGGTCGATGACGTCGATGACATCGTCGACTGCTCGGGCCTCTCTCGACGGTGCGAGAAGAGCGTGGGTCCGGAGCTGTCCGGGAGGCAGGTCGTCGAGGATTTCGTAGTCCTCGGCAGTCAAGCCCGTGTAGGGGTTGATCTCGGACACGGGGTCTCCAGCGGGTTCGGGGTGCCCTGCCGGGCCCGGCCCCGGAGGGGGGAGGGCCAGGGAAGTGGGCCCGGCAGGGCGGTACGGGGCCGGCGTCAACGCCGGCGGGTGATGTGGCCCAGGGCTCCGGCGATGCCGGCCATGCCCACCAGCGCCACACCGGTGAGAGCGCATACGGCGCCGACCACGGCTTGGGCCGTGTCGCTCACCGATCGCGCCCCTCGGTGATGTCGGTGTAGGGCTGTGTCGGTCTCCATCCGGTGAGGTGGATGACCGCGTACAGGGCGATCCCGATGCCCAGCAGTACGGCAGCGGTGATCATCGGGGCCTCCCGAACGTCAGGGCAGTTGCGGCACTCACGGCCGGGAGACCGAGCAGCAGCGCCAGGGCCCAGGCCGGCCCGTCGACGGGGCTGGTCACCACAAGGACCGTGGTTCCGGCAGCGACGACCAGCACGGCCGCCCTCATGACCGCGCCGCCAAGTGCGCCAGCAACGCAGAAGTGGGACGTTGGGTCAGCACCGCGGAGGTGGGGTGAGAGGTTTCGCCGAGGTTGCGGGAGCGGGTCACTGCCTCTCGACACATCGCGTCGTTCGCGGTCGTGAGTTCGTCGACCAGCTCCGCGAGTCGGCGGTTCGCCTGTCGGGTCAGCCACAGACGGACCAACAGGCCCCGGCGGGTCGGCGCGGGGTCGGCCCGCCACTCCTCACCGGCACGCTGGCGCGCGGAGATCCACGCCAGCCGGTACCGCGTGGCCCGCCGGTCGGCCACCGCCGCGGCGGCCCGCAGCTGCTCGATCTCGTGGTGGGCGTCCTCCAGCGCCGTGTTGAGGTCGAGGAGGCGTTCGTCGACGAACCTCGTCAGGGTCTCGTTGGTCGTTGTCAGGGTCGCGTTGACGGCGGCCGCCTGCCTCAGCTGGCTGGACAGAGCCGACCGTGTGCGGAACAACCGCGTGAGCAGGGTCATCAGTGGTCCTCCGGTAGATCGGTCAGCAGCAGCGCCAGGCCCAGGAAGAGGGTGAGGAGGCGGGTCACGAGTGCGCGGAGCTCTCGGCGGTAGAGGAACAGCAGGCCACCGGCGCCGGAGAGGAATGCCAGGAACGAGTACAGGAGCACCAGCGCCTCGATGAGGTCGTTCACGAGGGGGCCTCCCTCGCAGCCAAGGCGGCGGCCGCCGAACGGGCGGCGGCCGCGACCGTTTTCAGGCCCTCGTCCCGGTGGTCCCACGTACGGCCGGCGCTGCTGTCTCCGCGGGGGAGAGCGAGGCAGTAGTACCGCCAGGCGCGATGCGGCCGGTGCTGGCCGATGATCCCGACGAGGGTGTCCTCGCTGACCGTCTCGGCCCCGGCTCGGGTCAGCAGGTGCTCCCATGGCTCCTCGCCCCGCTCGTGGAGGAGGCCCGGCCCCGGCCAGACCGACAGCCCCGCGATGTGTCGGGGACGCCGGCCGTAGCCGATGACCTCGACACGAGTGGTGGAGCTGCTGTGGTACTCACCGGTGAGGATGTGGACCGCCCCGCAGGAGTGGCACACCGCGCGCACGGTCAGCTCGGCGTAGCGGCGGTCGTGGTCGCAGTCGGGGTCGGCGCACCGGTGGGCCTGTTCACCGGTGCGGGTCCGCAGGGCGTCGTCGTCGATCTTCTGTTGGAGGTCCCACGCGGGGCGACGGCAGTCGGGAGCGTGGTCGAAAGAGGTCCAGCCGAGGTAGGCGGAAAGGGCACTCGTCACCGGGTCCCCCCGACGGGGGAGGTGGACATGGCCAGGGTGGTCGCGAGATCCACGAACGTTGCGTCGAGGGGGTCGAGCAGGTGCCGTTGCTCGCTCAGCGAGGCGGCCACGGCGGAATCCTCGGCGGCGGTGTCGCGGTCCCGGGCCCACAGGGTGGCGCCGGTATCGGCGTCCACACCGCTGATGTGCCACACCGTGCCGTCGGTGGTGACCACCTGCGTGGCGGTCCCGGCGTCCGCGCTCATCTCTTCGTAGGCGAACGCGCACCACTCCACGCCGTCGAGCCGTCCTCGGCAGGTGGTGTCGAGGTGGTGGACGCGGGAGACGAGGCCGACTCCGGGGCGGGTGCGGACGCCGACGTCCATGGCGGCCGCGAAGCGCCGGAGAGCGTCGGATGTGCGGAAGTGCAGCCGTACGGTGGGCTCCGCCTCCCCCGCGATGGCCTCGACGGAGTAGGGGGCCGGCGCGGTCCCCCGGTCGGTGACCAGCCGGGCGGCGATCTGCTGGGCCCGGGCCAAGCGATCCTGCGGCGGGGCGGTACGGGCTGCCGGGGTGATCGGGGTGATCGGGAAACTCTGCGATGATGTGGACACGGTCCACTCCTCTTCTTCTCAGGCGTGAGTTGGTGGGGGTGGGCCATCGGGTCCGCTCCGGGGCTGGCGTTTCGGGGCGGGCCCTCCGGCGGTTCAGGAGCCGGTGCGGGCGCGGCGGCCGCCGCGTCCCTGCTTGGGCTTGACGTCGCGCAGGTGCCGAACCGTCGTCTCCGCCTGCATCTGGGAGGCGGCTCCGGGCCGACGGCGGGCCAGTTCACGGTTGGCCGCGATGTCCTCGTCGTCCATGACGATGCTTCGGCCGAAACGCTGGTGCTGGTACCGGCCGATGTTGTCGATCAGGTGCCGCCGTCCGCAGCCCAGGATCTTCGCGGCCTCGTCGAGGTTGTAGTTCCGCTTGATCGTCGTCATGCCGCTCGCCCCCTGCTGCTGATCTTGAGGTCGTCGACGGTGCAGTCCAGCGTCTTGACGAGCCGGTGCAGTAGGCCGGTGCTGGGCTGTGCCCGCCCGGTCTCCACCTGTGAGAGGTGGTTGTGGCTGCATCCGACTGCGGTGGCCAACTCGGCCGTCTTCATGCCCCGACGCAGGCGCAGTTCACGGACACGGGCCCCGACGTGGAGGGGCACCGTCGCAGTGGTCTCGATGGTGGAGATGTCCGCGAGGTCGCACTCCAGGACGGTGGCGAGCGTGCGCAGCATGTCGATGCCGGCGTTGATGTGGTCGCGTTCCACCTGCCCGAGGTGCTGCTCGCTGTAGGAGATACGGCGGGCCAACTCCACGAGCTTCAGACCCTTCCTCAGCCGTCGCTCACGGATGCGCCCTCCGTTGGATCGGATTCGCATGGCGACAGTCCACCACCCGGCCCCCCAGATTGTCTAGGGAATCTCTAGTGATTGTTGGAGAATTACTAGACATTACTCGCCAATCACTATGAGTCACGGACTTTTTTCTAGACATTCACCTCTCGAAGGGCGACGATCGGAGGCATGACACAGTCCCGCGACGCATCTCCTGCCCGGGTGGGCCGCGCCCTCGCCCGGCGCCGCGAGGACCTGGACCTCACCCAGGAGGCCCTGGCCCGGGCAATCGGCATCACTCCCGCCACGGTCTCGGTCACCGAGCGCGGCAAAACCCGCATCCGGCGCAGCAAGCGCTCGGCCTGGGAACGGGCCCTGGGGCTGCGCGCGGGCACCATCACCCGGGCCTACGAGCGGGACGAGGAGTTGGAAGCGGAAACGGAGCGCGCCGCGACCCCCCAGCCCTACGCGGACATGTCCGATCGCCTCGAACGCGCCATCTGGATGATGCAGCAGGTATCCGAAAGTGACCGGAAGGTACTGATCGACATCCTTCGCGAAGGCCGGGGCCAAGTGGGGGGAGAGCGACACACTTCGGCCTAAGAACATCAACTTCGGCCAGTTTTCTGGCCTTTGTCAGTGGCATATCCGTGCACCCCTGGTCACAATGTGGTGGTCAGAGGGGGCAACTCGGATGGCGTACAGCGATGAGCTCGAACAACTGCGCGATCAAATCGAAGCGATTCAACACACCCTGGAGACCGCGCGGCAGGACCGCACCCACCGCCGGGAGCGCTGGTTGACCGTCATAGAAGGCGCCACCGCGGCGGTGGCCGAACAGCATCGAGCGATGGAGGAACGGGCGGAGAGCCGACCGCGCCTGCGGGTGGTGCCGGATCCCGAGGAGCGGGCCCGGCACCACCCACCCCACACCGATGACACGGTCGTGTCGCGGTGGCCGAGGACCCGGAACACTCGTCCGGACCCGTCAGCCCACGGCCCGTAGGACCGGCCGGCGGCCGGCCAGCACCGATTCCACGGTGGCCATGGCGTCATCGTCCGCCTCGGGCAGCAGGTGTCCGTAGACCCGGTTGGTGGTGTCGATGGACTCGTGGCCCAATCTCCGCTGGACATAGGGCAACCCGTGGCCTGCGGAGATCAGGGCCGCGGCATGGGAGTGCCGCAGATCATGCGGGGTCGGGGCCTTGTGGGAGGCGAGCTCACCGGCCTCCTGCGCCTCCTTCACCGCCTTGCGCCACCGCTCGTAGAAGCTGGAGTGGGGCAGGCGTTCCCCGTGATCGTTGGTGAAGATCAGGTCGGACGCCGGCCGGTCGGGGCTCACACCGGCGTCACGGAAGGCTCGCACCACGGAGGGCGAGATGCGCACGAACCGGCGGGACGCCTTGGATTTCGGCGCCCCCAGGTAGTATGTAGCGTCCGGGTGGCGCTTCCAGGCTCGGGCCACCTGGACGCGGGGCTTGGCTCCGTCAAGGTCCAGAACGTGACGCACAGCCAGAGCGGAGATCTCACCCCATCGCAGGCCGGTGCCGTAGGCCACCACGGCCAGGTGCCGGTCTGCGGGGCGGGTCAGTCGACCGATGATCGCCTCGACCTCCTGGGGCGTGCAGAACGTCATGTCCTCGTCCTGCTCCTCGATGCCGTGGTCGTCGGCCCGGGGCAGGCGGGTGAGGGCGCACGGGTTGCGCTCCCGCAAGGGCGGTTCCGCACGAACCGCGTCCCCCAGGATGCTCGCCAGCAGTCCGTGGAGATTGCGTACCGTCTTGGGGCTCATGGGTCGCATCTCCCGGCCCCGCCGCACCTTCGTGCGCTGCATCTTCAGCACCCAGGCCGCGATCGTGTCCGAGTTGAAGTGCTCGGATGAGCGGATGTCGCACTCGCCGAAAGTCGGCAGGATGTAGCGCCTGAGTTCCTTGATCGCCGCAGCGCGATAACGCTCCTCGATGCCGGTACGCAACTCCAGCCGGCGCAGGGCGTAGGCCGCGAACCTCATCTCGGGGGGTACGGAGATGAAGCCCTCGCCGCGCACCCACCCGGCGGGCCACCGGCCGCCGTTCTCCCGCACAGCGTCCGCGAACAGCTGTGCCCCCTGGGCGTCCGTCCCCTCGAACTTCTCGGTCTGCCACTCACCGGCCAACCTCCACTTGACCTGATGGCTGGTCACCTCACCCCGGGTGTTCTTGCGTTCGTACACGTAGACGCCACGGGCGCTCTTGCGTTCGCTCACGTAGACCATGAGCGCAGAGAGTAGCCGCCGACCGGGCGAAGTGTTCCCAAAGTGTTCCCAAGCACTCGCGGCACCCCCCTTCCGAGACTGCTGTTTTCGCAGGTCAGAAGGGAGATGCGCGGGGAGTGCCCGGAGCCGGATTCGAACCGGCACGACCCTGGAGGGCCAGCGAGTTTTAAGCTCGCCGTGTCTGCATTCCACCATCCGGGCACGAATCCCCGGGCCGTGTTGGGCGCCCGCACCCGGGGGTGTGCGCGCTCCGCAGCTTATCCGTCACAGGACTCGCGAACAGCCGCCTCGGAGAACGAGGTTGTCTGATTTTATGGCCAACTGATGACGTGTCAGCACGCCCTTCCAGTCGAGAGGGCGCGGAAGCGATCGTTCCGCTCCGGGACGCCCGGACACAATGACGCGATTTCACCCTGTGCCGGTTCGGCTACCCGCGGGTGACCACTCGGTCGGGTGAAGCCGGGACCGAGAACGTCGGAACCGCGACACGTTCCGCCCGACCGGGGGCATGTCGTGACAGATCCGGGGCGGAATCGATCGGAGCGCCGCCCCCCGGAGAATCCGGGACGGGCGGGGCGGGGCGGCCCGCGCCCGGCACGGGAAAGAGATCGGGACATCCGGAAGCGGGAGACGGCCCCGCCACCCATCCGACAGGCCGGCCGGAAGTGTTCGCCCGCCGGCCGAGAACACCACGGGCTCCGAGGAGGAGGAGGGAGGGAGGAGGCGACGGGTGAACCGCCGGGCCGAGGGCCCGGAAAACGACATCGGGCCGGCGCGCTCCCCCGAGGGGGAACACGCCGGCCCGACGCGATGTCACACCGTCACACGGAGCCCTCCCGCGAGGGGATGGCGAGCGGGGTCAGCGGACCCCGGCGTCCGCCCTGTCCCGCTCGCCGCCCGCGGGACTCTTGGCGTCCCGGGGCGCCGGGGCCCTCTTCCCGGCCTCGGCGCCGGCCGGCGGCCTGGCGGCCTCGGAGAACTCCTCGCGGGGGTTCTCCACGGCGCCCAACGAGACGACCTCGCGCTTGAGGAACAGGCCCAGGGTCCAGTCGGCGAACACCCGGATCTTGCGGTTCCAGGTGGGGACCGCCATGCCGTGGTACGTGCGGTGCATGTACCAGGCCAGTCGGCCGCGCAGCCGGATGGACAGCTTGCCCAGGCGGATCATCGCGACGCCCTTGCGCAGACCCAGGCCGGCCACCGCGCCCTTGTTGGCGTGCTTGTACTGCTGCTGGGGGAAGCCGCGCATGGCACTGATGACGTTGTCGCCGAGGACCTTGGCCTGGCGCAGCGCGTGCTGCGCGTTGGGCGGGCACCAGTCGCCCTCGCCCTTGACCAGGTTGGGCACCTGGGCGTTGTCGCCGGCGGCCCAGATGTGGGAGGTGCCCTTGACCTGGAGGGTCGGGTCCACGTCCACGTGGCCGCGCGGACCCAGCGGCAGGCCGTAACGGGCCAGCACCGGGTTCGGCTTGACGCCGGCGGTCCACACGAGGGTGCCCGCGTCCATCTCCAGGTCGTTGGAGAGGACGACGTGTCCGTCCACGCAGGACTTCAGCGAGGTGCCGAGGTGGATCTCGATGCCGCGCGAGGCCAGGTGCTCACGGCCCCACTCGCCGAGCTTGGGACCGACCTCGGGGAGGATGCGGTCGGCGACGTCCACCAGGACGAACCGCATGTCCTCGCGGGAGATGGAGGGGTAGTACCGGGTGGCGTCGCGCGCCAGGTCCTCCACCTCGCCGATGGTCTCGGCACCGGCGAAGCCGCCGCCGACGAAGACGAAGGTGAGTGCCTTGCGGCGGATCGCCTCGTCCGTGGTGGAGTCGGCCTTGTCCAACTGCTCCAGGACGTGGTTGCGCAGGCCGATGGCCTCCTCGACACCCTTCATGCCGATACCGGTCTCGGCGAGGCCGGGGATCGGGAAGGTGCGGGAGACCGCGCCCAGCGCGACGATCAGATAGTCGAAGGGGACCTCATAGGCGTCACCGACGAGCGGAGCGACCGTGGCGACCTTGCGGTCCTGGTCGATCTCGGTGACACGGCCGGTGAGGACCTCGGCCCGGGGCAGCACCCGGCGCAGCGGCACCACGACGTGCCGGGGGGAAATGCTGCCCGCAGCCGCCTCGGGGAGGAACGGCTGGTAGGTCATGTACGAACGCGGATCGACGACGGTGACGGTCGCCTCGCCGTAACGCATCTTCTTCAGGATGCGGCGGGCGGCGTACAGACCGACATACCCGCCACCCACGACGAGAATTCGGGGACGCTCCGTGGTGCTCATGCTTCGAGTATCCACCCGAAAGGGGAGGGGGGCTCGTGAGGGGCTTCACAAGCTTCTCCGGCACCTCTGTTACACTGCCGGCCCCCTCGGTCGTGATCTTGGAACCGACGCCCGGTTGAGGCATCCGAGGGGCGCGCATTTCGGGTCGCGCGCCCCGTATGACCCCCTGTGTGACCTGCGAAAATATTGTTGCGCGAGCGTGGGCTCCGCCGGAAGCGCGCCCGCTTCACGCTCTCGCAACCCCCGCGTCACGTGGTGATCATCGCGCACCGGGAGGGCCCTTCCGGCCCACCGGAGGGTCGAATGGGGCCCCTCGGGGCCCCACTGCGGCCCCGAACCCCCGGATGGGGGGATTTCCCATGTGAACAACTTCACGAAGTTTCCGGCGGGACATGTCACCCGCTCGTGTCGAGGTCCCCGTGTCGGGCCGCCGGGGGGTCTCGCGGCACCCACCCGCGGGTGGGTGCGCCGCGGATCGCCCACCCCGGCGACCACGGTGAACCCCTCGTGCCCGGCGTGGGATCGGCACCCGACACGAGGTGCGCCGGCCCCCCGGGGGTCCGGCGGGAGCGGGCCGGGGGTCGGGTCGGACCGGCTCCCCGACCCGACCCCCGGCAACGGCCCTCAGTCCAACCGCTCGGTGACCGACCAGGCGATGCCGTCGAGGATGTCGTGCTCGCTGGCGATCACCTCGCGGGCGTCGACCCGCTCCATGACCGTGTCCAGGATCAACGCCCCGACGCCGATCACGTCCACCCGCCCCGGGTGGATGACCGCCTTCTCCGCGCGCTCGGCGTGGGTGGACCCCAACAGCCGGTCGGTCACGGCGCGGACGGTCTCCCGGTCCACGCGGGCGTGGTGGATGGCCGTCGAGTCGTACTCCGGCAGGTCCAGCGCCAGCGCGGCCACCGTGGTGACCGAACCGGCCAGGCCGATCAGGGTCCCCGCCTCCCCCAGCGGCACGACCTCGGCCGCGCGGTCCAGGCCCTCCAGGATGTCCGCCCGCACCGCCTCCCGGTGCGCGGCGTCGACCGGCTCCACCGGCACGCCGTCGCGCACCAGGTGGCGCTCGGTCAGACGCACGCAGCCGATGTCCACGCTGCGGCCCGCCCGCACCGTGCCGCCGAACTCCCCGAACACGAACTCGGTGGAGCCGCCGCCGATGTCCACGACCAGGGCGGGGCCGGGCAGGTCGTCGCGACCCGCCAGTTCCCGGGTGGCGCCGGTGAAGGAGAGGCGGGCCTCCTCGTCACCGGTGATCACCTCCGGCTCGACGCCCAGGATCTCCCGGACGCCCTCGACGAACTCCTCGCGGTTGGAGACGTCCCGGGAGGCGGAGGTGGCCACGAAGCGCAGGGCACCGGCCGCCACGGCGTCGGCGTCCACGCCGTGGTGGGCCAGCGCCCCGGCGTAGAGGCGGCAGGCGGCGAAGGTGCGTTCCAGCGCCTCCGGGGCGAAGCGGCCGGTGCGGTCCACCCCCTGGCCCAACCGGACGATCTCCATCCGGCGGTCCAGGTCGGTGAGGGTGCCGGTGACGGTGTCGATGTCGGCGATCAGCAGGCGGATGGAGTTGGTGCCGCAGTCCACGGCGGCGACCCGGTGGGTGCTCATCGGTCCTCTCGCGTTTCCCCGACCCGCCCGGCGGGTTCGGACTCCCCGGCGGGCTCGTCGGTCCCGTCGGCCTCGGTGGATGCGGTGACTTCGGCTGCCTCGGCGGCATCCGCCCCGGCGGTCGGACGGGCTCCGGCGCTCACGCACGGCCCCTTGCGCCACCACTCGGGCAGCATGGCCAGCGCCTCGTCCCCCAGCGGGTTCACGCCGGGACCGGCGACCAGGGAGTGCCCCACCAGCACGTGCAGGCACTTGACCCGGTCGGGCATCCCGCCGGCGCTGGGAAAGCCCTCCAACACCTCGATGGCGTCCCGGCGGGCCAGGTAGTCCTCGTGGGCGCGGCGGTAGGCGGCGGCCAGGTCGGGATCGGCGGCGAGCCGCTCGTTCATCTCCCGCATCACGCCCTCGGACTCCAGCGTGCCGATCGCGGAGGCCGCCCGGGGACAGGTCAGGTAGTAGGTGGTGGGGAAGGGCGTGCCGTCCTCCAGCCGGGGCGCGGTCTCCACCACGTCCGGGTTGCCGCACGGGCAGCGGTGGGCGATGGCGCGCAGCCCGCGCGGGGGGCGCCCCATCTGCTCGCGGAAGGCCGCGATGTCCGCCTCGGTGGGCGGCTGGGACTCGGTCTGCGGGGGTGGGCTCTGCATGGCCTGTCTCTTATA
>NZ_VKHS01000879.1 GCF_014141525.1 Streptomyces calidiresistens | reverse complement strand
GGGTGGGCCATGGCGTTTTCCTTCGTGGAAGGGGCGGTGGCCCGGCATCGTGCCGGGCCACCCGTGGGGTCCTGTGGGGCTTCGGGGCGGTGCGGTGCGTTCAGCCGCACTCGGGGCATCGTTCGAGGTGGCCGTTGAGAGCCCTGGCCATCCGGGCCCTGGTCGAGGCGGCGTGCTTCGAGCTGGACTTCGCCGATGGCTTGCCGGCGTGTTGCCGGGCGTGGGCGCTCAGGTAGCCGATCTCCCGCTCGTACTCCTCGCGCAGGCTCGCGAATCGGGGGCAGGTCCTCATCGGGCGGTGCTCCTCGTCTTCGTGGTGGTTTCTTCGGTACGCAGGCGTTGCAGGACGAGACTCAGCCGGTCGTTCCGGCCGCCCCTGAGACCTTCGCGCCGCAGGATTTCCCGCAGTTGGACCCTGGTGACGGCCTGGTTGCCGTCCCGTGCGAGCAGGGCGGGGACATGGGGGCGGACCTGCTCGACCAGGTGCTCCACCGATTGCTCCGGCTCGCGCGGCGCACGCCGGGAGGGCGGACCGGGGGACCGGTCCCGCCGGTCCCCCGACTTCCTCGCCCTCGCGGAGAGCTCCCGACGGCGAGGCACATCCGATGCCCGGTCCCCGGTCCCGAGGGGACGGTCCCCGATGCCCGGTGCGGGAGTCGCGGTCCCCGCCGCGACGTGCGCGGTCCCCGAGTCACGGTCCCCGCCGGCCGGGGTGCGGTCCCCGGTTCCGCCGTGACGGTCCCGGCTATTCGGTCCCCGGTCCCCGGCGTCGGTCCCCGGTCCCCTCTCTTCATGCGGTCCCCGGTCCCCGGCAGAGTGAGCGCTGGTCCCCGGGACCCGGTCCCCGACTCTTGGCCGACGGTCCCCTGCGGAGTCGTTCCCCTGCCGGCCCGGGAGGTGCTCCCGGTCCCCGGTCCCCGGCTTTCCTTCCCGGCTCCCGGTCCCCGCGACAACGTCCCTGTTCTCCGGTCCCCGGGCCCTCGTGCCGGGGACCGGTCCCTTCGCCCGGTGCGGTCCCCGGTCCCCGGCAGGGTGGGCGCCGGTCCCCGCGTCACGGTCCCCGGCTCCGGCCTCCTGGTCCCCACTCCTGTCGAGAGGGTCCCGGCTATCCGGTCCCCGATTCCCGGTCCCCGGTCCCCTCTCTTCATGCGGTCCCCGGTCCCCGGTGGAGCGGATGTTGGTCCCCGGTGCCCACTCCCCGGTTCCCGGTCCCTGCTCTCCACGCGGTCCCCGGTTCCCGGCCGGGGCGGTGTTGGTGTCGATGCGGGGTGTGTCGTAGGGGGACCAGGGTGAGGGCAGGGGGACCGTCGCCAGGGTCAGGGCGTGGCGGCGGGCGGCGAGCTGGTCGAGCAGTTCGGCGCGTCGGACGGGGTCGGTCCCGACCGAGGCTTTGCCCAGGGCCTTGGACAGCCGGCGGGTGAGGCGTCGACCGCGTCGGTTCCGCTGCTGTTGGGGGGTCATCTCGGCGAGGGCTGCGGCCAGGGCGACGGCGCGGGCGGTGGCACGGTCGCGGGTGATCTGCGCGGCGTCCCGGTCCCGGGCGGCCAGGCCCAGGCGGGAGAGGAGACGTTCGCGTGCCTCCCGCGCGAGGGTGGCGATCAGGCCACGGGAGCCGGCTTCGGGGGAGCGCAGCCGCACCTCCAGGCCCATGGCCAGGTGCCAGAGCATCGCCGCCATCACGGGGCCGACGAAGGCGCGGACGGTGCCGCCGACCGGCCCGCTCTCGGCGTAGGCGGGGATCACCTGCACGGCGGTGATGACCCAGATCAAGGTGCCCGGCACTCCCGGTGCTCCCTGGGTGACCAGGTTCTGTCTGGCCATCAACGCGGTGGCGAAGAGGGCGAGTTCGGCGGCTGCGAACATCGCTGCGCGTTCGGCGGTGCCGGCCATGTCGAGGTGGTTGGCGGCGAAGCGCCAGCTGGTGTCGGCGCTGTAGGCGGTGCAGGCCAGCGCGGCCAGGGCGGCGACCTTGACGGCCGGGTTGCCCGAACGCTTCCGCGGACGCCGGGCACGCCGCAGGGTCGCCCAACCGGTCAGGCCCAGGAGGCAGGCGCCGGTGGGGACACCGAGGGCGAGGAGGAGGGAGAGGTCGGGGGCGAGACCGAGGGAGGGC
>NZ_VKHS01000878.1 GCF_014141525.1 Streptomyces calidiresistens | reverse complement strand
GGCCCGCCGGGGCCGGCGCACCGGGGGCACCGGGTGCCCCGGGCGGCGGGGGCACGCCCGGGCCGGGGGTGTCCCGCAGGCCGGGGGGCACGGTGGAGTGCACGGCCGTCCTCGGCAGCGCGCTGCCCTGCGGCATCACCGAGGTACGGGCCTCGGCGCCGGCGGGGGCGGCCGGCGTCCCGCCGTCGGAGTCCTCCCGGCCGGAGGCCCCGGCGGTTCCGTCGCCCCCCTCGGCGGGGGCGGGGCCCGTACCGGGGAAGCCGCCGGAACCGCCCGGCGGCGGTGTCCCCATCCCCGGCGGTGGGGTGTCCTCGCGCAGCACCGGGGTGGAGTACACGGTGTCCGGCGGGGCGACCGACTCCGCGCCGTCACCACTGCCGGAGGTGTCGGCCGCGTCCCAGGGCGACGCGCCGGTCGGCACGGGCGGGCTCGGCGGCGCGGTCGGCACGGGGGTCGCGCCGGGAGGCGTGGCCCCGGCTCCCGTCCCCGTCCCGGCGGAGCCGGTGTCCGCGGCCCCCGACCGCTGGTCGGGGATGCCCGCCCGGTCGGCCGCCTCCTGCAGCCACTGCGGGGGCGTCAGCAGGAACGAGGTCTTCTCCAGGTCCATCGACGCGGCCGGGGCGGGAACCGGCGCCGGGGCGGAACCCGCGGCGCCGTACTCGGCCGTCCACGCGGCGATCACCTCGTCCACCGGCAGGGCCGGCCACAGGGTGGTCTCCCCGCTGTCCCGGGCGATCACCAGCCGCCCGCCGGCGGGAGGGGTGCCCGCCGGGGCATCGGCCCACACGACGAAGCCCCGGTCGAACTCCCGGATGCCCACCGCGCGGTGCGGCGCCTGCGGATCGAACTCGGACACCCACTGCTCGGCCCGCTCGCGGGCCTGCGCGAAGGTCACCATCGGGCGCCTCACCCCTCCACCGGGACGGAGCGCGCGAACCCGCCGTCCACCATCAGATCGGCCACGGTCGTCAGCTCCGGCGGATTGCCCGCCAGCCGCAGCAGGAACTCGTCGAAATCGGCCGCGCACGGCAGCAGCAGCTCCGCCATGCGCTCCTCCACCCCGACCCCGTCGCGGTCGCGGGCGTCGTCGTGCGGGCACAGCCACACCGAGCCGGTGCCGCTGCCGCGCGTCTTCACCGCCAGGATGCCGCCCTGCACGAAGCACACCCCGAGGTAGTCCTTGGTCAGGTGGTCCCGCAGACACTTGTTCGCGTAGACCAGGTCGTTGACGTCCGGTTCGTCGCGCAGCGTCCAGAACGGTTGGTCGAGCAGGATGCCCAGCTCGGCGTAGAGGGCGACCCCCTGCGGGGCGCTGCCGCCGGCGGCCCGCAGGAAGGAGCGGTAGGCGTCGGGCAGCCGGTAGCCGAGCTTCTCCTCGGCCGCCCGGACGCGCTCCTCCGGCACGGCGATCGAACGCGGCACGGTGAAGTGCGCGGGGCGGGTCTCGGCCAGCGGCCGGGTGCCGCGCTTGTGCTGGTCCACCGAACTGGTGGCGATGCCGCCGTGGTGCCGCAGCAGCGCCTTGACCTCGGCCGGGATCAGCTCCAGCCGCCGGGTGCCGGCCACGTGGTGCCAGGTCCAGCCGTGCGGTGTGGCGACGGCGGGCAGATCGGCCCACAGTTCGTGACCGGCGGCGTGCAGGGCGGCGTTGGCGGAGACGTAGTCGGTCAGCCGCAGCTCGTCCACGCCGAAGCCCTCCGGCGGCTCGGCGATCTCGGCCGCCGCCCGGGCGTAGGCGGAGAAGTCCGGGTAACCGGCGTCGTCCACCGGCACGCCGTCGGGGTATCGGCCGGCCCGCACCGGGTCCGGGAAGCGCACCACCTGGCCGGCGTAGGCCCTGTTCGGTGGCGCGGCCTGCTGTCCGAGCCGGCCTGTCGTCATGGCGTCTGCCCCCTGCTGGTCCGTCCTGTTCGGGCACAGCCTAGGACCTCACCGGGGCGCCGGCACCGGGTGACCGGGGACGATGAAGGGGCGGTGACCCGCGTCAACCGGTGGAAAAGCTCCCGAATCCGGCGAACCGGGCGCGGGTTCGACCGGTGTCCGGTCCCGGGAGCGGCGGTGCGGCGATCGACGCGGAGCCGGTGGCGCGGGTGTCGGGGGTGGGCGGTCGGCTCG
>NZ_VKHS01000877.1 GCF_014141525.1 Streptomyces calidiresistens | reverse complement strand
GGCCGATGGGGGACGCCGCCGTTTCCGGACCGGCCTTCCCGCGCCCCCGGAACGGGTTCCGGGAACCGAACGCCCGCCCGCCGGCGTGTTTCACGCCGTATGCCATACTCATCGCGCTTCGCGCGGCGGACACGGCGGGGGCACATCGGATCCACACCGCGTCCACGGGGGTTCGACCGATTTCCGGGGACGGTGGTGACCGAATCCGTCCGCCCCCGAATCCGTGACCCGCCCCGTGGCGCACCCGGGCGACCGACGCCCGGATCGGCAGCGACGGTTGTGACAGCGAGCACGCGGGGACGCGGGGAATCGGGGGAGAGACCACATGGACGGCATCGTCGTCGTGGCGGCCATCATCGTTGCGCTGGCCGGAGTGGCCGTGGCGGTGGCGGCCCTGCGGGTGGCCCGCAGGCGGACCGCGCCGGCCACCGGGTCCCGCCGGCCGGCCGACCCCTTCGCGCCGGAGGAGGGCGTCGGTGGGGACCCGAGGACCATCGCCGCCGGCGACCTCGTCGAATACCTGGGCGAACGGCTCTTCGTGCGCGGCTCGCTGCGCCTGACCGAGGGGGGCTTCACCTGGTCCGAGCACTTCCTCGACGCCATGGACGGCCCCGACGGCACCCGTCGTTGGCTGTCGGTGGAGGAGGACCCGGACCTCGAGGTCTACATCTGGACCGAGCTGGACGACGAGGAGCCCGGAACGCCCGCGAACCTCACGCCGTCCGCCAAGACGATCACCGTGCAGGGCGTCACCTACCACCGGACCGAGCACGGCATGGCCGACTACCGCTCCGAGGGCACCACCGGCCTGCCCGCCTCCGGCCGCGTCGAGTACGCCGACTACGACGGCCCCGGGGGCCGGTCGCTGGCCTTCGAGCGTTTCGTCGGCGCCGACGGGCGCGGCAGCTGGGAGGCGTCCCTGGGGGAGCGGGTGCCCAACGGCACGCTGACCGTCTACCCGGGTGACGACTCCGCGCTCACCGACGGCGGTTCGGGCCCGGGGGCCCGGCCGTGACCGCGATATCCCTCGCCGTCCCCTACCTCGACACCGCCGCCGAGGACCTGGCCTTCTCGCTGCTCCCCGCACGCCGTCCCGCCCACGCCGTCACCGAGGTCGACCTGGGCGGTGGTCTGACCGCCGAACTGCGCCTGCTCGGCGCCTCCCACCAGGTCTTCGCCGGGCCCGTCGCGGAGACCGTGGCCTGTCCGACCGGGGGCGAACCGGAGGGAGGGACGGAACCCCTGCCGGCCGTCACCCGGCGGCGGATCTCCGGCTGGGGCTACGAGTTCTCCTCCCGGGTGGAGCGGTGCGACGCGGCGGGGTTCCGCCGCCGCGTGGACGAACTGCGGGTCCTGGGCGCCGACGACCGGACCGACACCCTGTGGGCGGTCTTCCCCGGCTCGCCGGACGCGATCACCGCGCTCCTCGCCCGCCCCACCGGGGGCGGCCCGGACCCCCGCCCCGGCTGGGAGACCTGGCACGTCTACCCGCAGCACCGACAGATCGTCACCACCCGGACCCGACTGGAGGCGCCGTGAGCCCCGTCAAACGACTGACCCTCCTGGTGACGGTGCTCCTGGTGGGCGGCCTGCTCGCCGGGTGCGGCTCCGCCTCCGGCAGCGGGAACCCCGTGCCCTCGGCGTGGATCGGACAGACCTACCAGCGGGTCGGCAACGCCTACACCGCGACCGGCACCCCCGAGTCGGTGGCCTCGGCCATCGCCGCCCACACCAAGCCGCGCGACCGGACGACCAACGGCGACCGGAGGTTCCTGCGCTACCGCGACCACATCGTGGCCGTGCAGCCGCGGGCCGGTGGCGGCAGCCGCATCGAGATCGAGACCTACGCCCGCGGCCACCAGCGCTGGGGCACCTACGTCGGTGGCGTGTGGCCCGCCCCCGGTCGTGCCGGGGACGGCTACCGGGGCGGCGGGCCGGGCTCCGGCAAGTAGCCTCGCCGGTCCCGCGCCGGGTGTTCCGGTCATCCCGCTCGCGGGGGACCACCTCGGCGCGTTCCCGCCGCCCCGCCCCGGCGTGCGCCCCCCGCGCACGGTGCTCCTTTCACTCCGCCCCACCGGCCCCGTCCGAACCCGGGGCCCCGGATCCCGGGGTCCCCGCC
>NZ_VKHS01000876.1 GCF_014141525.1 Streptomyces calidiresistens | reverse complement strand
TCTCGTGGGCGCGGAGATGTGTATAGGGGACAGCGCCCCCGCCGATCCCCGCCGACCCGGCGCGGGCCTCTCCACCGACGCCCTGGTGGCCGGTCTGCGGCGGGCCACCAGGCGTGGGCCGGCCCCCGACCCGGGGGAGCTCCTCGCCCGCCTCGCCGAGGCGTCGGGCGGGGTGGGTCCGGCCCCGGGGCCCGGCGGGCGCCGTCGCCTGTGGACCGCCGTCTCCGAGCTGTGGGGGCAGTCCCTCGCCCGCCACGGACCGCGTCCCGCGACACGGGAGCTGCGGCGGGCCCTGCTCTCCGCCCCCGACCCGGGGACGGCGGCCCTGCTGCTCGACCTCGCCGACGCCCACGGTCTGCGTCCCCTGCGCGCCGCCGAGCTGCGCCCCCTGCTCACCGGCACCGGCACCGGCACCGGCGGTGCGGGCGGGAGGCGCGCCGGCGGCCGCGACGACCTCCGCGACGACCTCCGCGTCCTGCGGCACGCCGGCTGGCGTCACCTCTCCGGCCTGCCCGACGCCGCGCCGCTGCTGCCCGCCCCCGCCGCCGTCGAGGACCCCTACGAGCGGCTGCTGCTCTCCGCCGTCTGGTACCGCCTGGCCGGGGCCTCCCATCCGGCCGCCGCTCTCTTCACCCGGGCCCTGCCCGTGCCCCGCGCCCCCCGAAGGGACGGGATGGTCGTCGTGCAGCCGATGCTCCAGGGCCGGCTCGGCTCCCCGGGCCGGGGCTCCGGCGGTGGCCTGGGCGTTCTCCTGGAGGGCTTGGGGGACGCCCTGGCGGGATGCGGGGGCGTCGCGCGGGTCCTCACCCCGGTCACCGTCGGCCGCGGTGATCTGCGCCCCGGTGAGCGGCTGCTGGACCGTCACGGCGAGGGCCACTGGGTGCTGCGGCTGCCCACCGACACCGACGACCGGGTGGCTTCCGAGGAGATGGGCGATCACCGCGCGGACCTCGCCTGGTGGACCACCCGCGTGCTGGCGCGGGTGGGCTGCTCACCCGCCGTCGTCCACGTCCGGTGGGCCGATGACGGTGCGCTGGCGGTGGCCGAGGCGGCCCGGCGGCTGGGCCTGCGGCTGGTGTTCACCGCCACCCCCGACCCGCACCGTCGGCTGATCGAGCGTCACTCCGGCCCCCGTGACCCCCGCGATTCCGCCGGGGCCGAGGCCATGCGTCACGATCTGCACCGCGTCTTCGTCGCCGACCGGCTGGTCGCCCGCTCCGACGCCGTGGTCGCCATACCCGGCCGCGGCGGCGGGACCGAGGAGTTGGTCCGGTACTTCCCCCAGCTCGAGGACGGCCACCGCGGCCGTCCGCTGATCGCGCCACCCGAGGGCATCCCCGTGCCGAGTCCCCGGGCGAGCGACCGTCGGGAGCGCCGTCGCCTGGTGGAGGGGTTGTTCCGCCGGAATCCCGGCCCGGAGGCCCTCGACCCCGCCGCCCGATCCCTCCCGTTGCTCCTCAACGTCGGCCGGCTGCACCCGGTCAAACAACAGGACCTCCTGGTGGAGAGCTGGCTCGCGTCGGGGCTGTACCGCGACACCGCCCTCGTCCTCATCGGCGGCGATCCCGACCGGCCCTCGCCCGTGGAGGTCGCGATGCGACGGCGCATCACGGACCTGCTGGCGGGGGTTCCGGGGGCCGCCCCTCGAATCGCCCTCGTCCCGGCCCTGCCCAACCGGGAGGTGCGGTTGCTGGAGCAGGGCCTGGCCGATCCGCGGGCCGGGATACGGGCCCACTACGTCTGTTCCAGCGCCAAGGAGGAGTTCGGGTTGGCGATCCTGGAGGCGATGGCCGCGGGCCTGCCCGCCGCCGGTCCCCGGGTGGGCGGCGTCCCGCACTACATCCGCGACGGGGTGAACGGCCTGCTCCTGGACACCTCCTCGACGGCCTCCCTGGCGGCGGGTCTGGCCCGGCTGCCGGCCCTGAGCGAGCCGGCGCGCCGGGAGATGGCCGAGCGCGGCCGGCTGACCGTGCGGCGCCGCTACTCCGTCACCGGCACCGCCGAGCGCCTCGCCCGGGAGTACCGGTCCCTGCTCGCCCCGCGCGCCGCCGTCCCGGCCGGTTGACCGCCGGGGTCGGTCGGCTCCCCTCCCGGCCGGCCCCGGCTTCCCCTCCCGCTACCGC
>NZ_VKHS01000875.1 GCF_014141525.1 Streptomyces calidiresistens | reverse complement strand
GATGTGTATAAGAGAAAGGGGCTCAGCGGGTGAGCTGGGTCAGCCCCTCGGCGGCGATGCGTTCGAAGACCTCCTGGTCGGCCTCGAACGGCGAGTCGGGGATCGGCCAGTGCAACGCCAGTTCGGTGAAGCCCAGTTCGCCGGCCCGGCCGGCGAAGTCGACGAAGGCGTCCAGGGAACGCAGCGGCCGGTGGGCCGTGAAGCCGGTCAGCAGGATCCGTCCCAGGGCGGCGGGTTCGCGCCCGGCCTCCTCGCAGACCGCCTCCAGCCGCTCGACCTGACGGGCCAGATCCCGCCAACCCTGCTCCTCGCCCGTGGCCGAATCACCGGGCGGGGTGTCGGCCGGACTGCCGATGGTGACCCACGCCTGGCCGTGGCGGGCCGCCAGCCGCATGCCGCGCGGTCCGCCGGCGGCGACGGCGAAGGGCAGGCGGGGGCGCTGGACGCAGCCGGGGATGTTGCGCACCTCGTGGGCGGAGTAGAAGTCGCCCCGGTAGGAGACACCGGTGGGGCCGCCCTCGCTCAGCAGGCGATCGAGCAGGGGAACGAACTCGGCGAAGCGGTCGGCGCGTTCGCGCGGGGTCCAGGCGTCGTGGCCCAGGGCGGTGGCGTCGAAGCCGGAGCCACCGGCGCCGATGCCCAGGGTGACGCGTCCGCCGGAGACGTCGTCCAGGGTGATGAGTTCCTTCGCCAGGGTGACCGGGTGTCGGAAGTTGGGTGAGGTCACCAGGGTGCCCAGGCGCATCCGATCGGTCGCCCCGGCGGCGGCGGTGAGGGTGGGGAGGGCGCCGAACCAGGGGCCGTCGCGGAAGGAGCGCCAGCTCAGGTGGTCGTAGGTGTAGGCGGTGTGGAAACCCAGCTCCTCCGCACGCCGCCAGGTGTCCCGGCCGCCGTCGGCCCAGCGTCGCACCGGGAGGATCACGGTGGACAGGCGCGGGACGCCCGGGGACGACGGGAGCAGGGGGTAGCAGTCGGAATCAGCCATGGGGGGCAGCCTAGGCCCTCGGCCGGCCGGGGGAGGCCCATCGGGCATGGCGCAAAGCGGCGCACGGCGGCTCACCCGGGCTCATGACCGCACACATGTGCCGGCATATGCGCGATGATGTGCCGCTGTGACCTCTCCTTCCCGTCTCTCCGCCGCCGCTCTTTCCGACCGTGTTCGCCCCAAGATGATCGCCACCGACCTGGACGGCACTCTTCTTCGCCGGGACAAGACCGTCTCCGATCGAACGAGGGCGGCGCTCGCCGCCGCCGCGGCCGCGGGCATCGAAGTGGTCTTCGCCACCGGCCGCCCCCTGCGATGGTTGCGCGTGGTGGAGGGCGTGCCCGGGGCGTCCACCGCGGTGTGCGCCAACGGCGCCGTCGTCGCCGACCTGCGCCCCGGGGACCCCCGGGTGACCCGCCTGCGTCCCCTGGACAACGCCGCCGCGCTGCGCGTCGTCGCCGACCTGCGGGCCGTCGCGCCGGGTACCTCCTTCGCCCTCGACAGCACCGCCGGCATGTGCCACGACCCCGACTACCCGCCCCTCTTCCCCGACCCCGGAGCGGCCGTCGGCCCGATCGAGGAGCTGCTGACCGGAGCGCTCGCCCCGCGCAGGAGGGACGCCGGGGCGGAGGCGGCGGGGACCGGTGGGGCGCCCACCGTGGTCAAACTCCTCGCCCATCACACCGACCTGGAGCCCGACCTCTTCCTGGGCCTGGGACGGCGGGCCGCCGCCGGGAACGCCGAAGTGACCCGCTCCGGTCCCACCGCCCTGCTGGAGATCAGCGGCGCCGGGGTCACCAAGGCCGGCACGCTGGCCGCCCACTGCGCGCTGCGGGGCGTCTCCGCCTCGGAGGTGGTGGCCTTCGGGGACATGCCCAACGACCTGGAACTGCTCTCCTGGGCCGGCGCCGGTTTCGCCATGGCCAACGCCCACCCCGACGTGCTCGCCGCCACCCCCTGGCACACCGCGGACCACGAGGAGGACGGCGTGGCGGTGGTCATCGAGCGCCTGCTGGAGCTCCCTCCCGCCCCGACCGCCGGGGCCGGGACGACGGAAGCCGCCCCGGTCGCGCGGTGACACGCGTCGGTGGCGGCGTGGCCCCTCCCCGGGCCCCGGCCCCGGGGAGGGCGGGTCCGGGCG
>NZ_VKHS01000874.1 GCF_014141525.1 Streptomyces calidiresistens | reverse complement strand
GTCCCGGGGGGCGAGGAGGAATTCCGCTTCCCGGGATTCCCGTCCCCTCCCGCCTTCCCCGGGTGACCCCGAAGCCGCCGAACGGCCGATCCCCACCCCACCGGAAGGGGAATTCCCGGGGTTTTCACCGACCCCCGGAAACCGCTCGGACATTCCGTCCCGGGGCCCGTGGAGGGGAGCGGCACGGCCGGTGAACGACGGCACGGAAGATCGCGCCCCGATCACACGCACGTCACGGCACGCCGGTTCGACTCGAAACGCCCGGATCACCGGCTGTAATCTGGCGTGCGTGAACACCCGACGGATCTTTGCCCGGCTGGAGCAGGAGCCGCAGCGTCCCGACGCCGCGGCTCCCGCCATGAGCCCTGTGCGCAAAGCCCTGTTCGGGGCCACCGCGGCCTTCTACACGGCGATCGTGGCCGCGGTGCTCACCACGTCCTCGTTGGTCCGTCTGGACTGGCAGGTGATGTTCTTCCGACCCTACAAGCAGTGGCCGGAACTGCACCCGTTCCTGGACTGGTTCGTGGTCCTCGGGCAGCGCGGTCCCACGGCCGTGCTGATCGCCGCGTGGCTGGGATGGCGTTCCTGGCGCCAGCGCACCCTGCGCCCCCTGTTGGTGTTGGGTACCGCCCTGTTGTTGCTCAACGTCACGGTGGGGGCCGCCAAGCTCGGCATGGGCCGGGAGGGCCCGCACTACGCCAACGTGGTGGGCTCCAACGAGATGTTCCTGACCGGGGACATATTTCCCTCCGGGCACACCGCCAACGCGGTGGTGACCTGGGGCATCCTGGCCTACCTGGCCACCACCCCGCAGGCCCGGCGGATCCTGTCGGTGACGGCGGCGGTCTTCGCGCTGGGGGTGGGGACCACCACCGCCTACCTCGGCACGCACTGGGTCAGCGACGTCCTGCTGGGCTGGGCGGCGGGTCTGCTGATCCTGCTGGCCCTGCCCTGGTTCGAGCCGCTGATCGCACGGGCGGAGGTGCGGATCCTGACCGCCAGGGACCGTCTGCGGGCCCGCATGGCCGCCGCCCGGGAACCGCGGCACCCCGGTCCGGTGCGGCGACCGGCCCCCCGGCCGTCCACGGTCACCGCGCCCCCCGTGGGCGATCGGCGCCCCGCGGTGGAGCCGGCGGTGACCGGCCGGGTCCGATCGGCGTCCCGACCGACTCCGGGCGAGCGCAGGCCGCACCGATCCGCACCGGTGAACCGGGCGCACCCGGGTGGCCGACCGAGCGGCGACCACCCCTCGCGTCCCGTGAACCACTGAGCGTCTCCCCGGCCCCCACCCGACCGCGGGCCCCGGGAGGGGCCGGACCGCGCGGGTCCGGCCCCGCGGGTGTCAGCCCTCCCAGGCCCGCACCACGCGACCGGCCTCCACGGCCAGGTTCAGGCGTCCGGCGATGTACTCCATGGTGATCACGGCGTCCGGCGGCAGGACCCGCACGGTGGACCAGCCGCGCTCCGCGGCGCGCCGGCGGGCGTCGGCCTCCGGAAGTCCGACGTAGGCGTCGGTGCCCTCGGTCGGGATGTGCGTCGGTGGGCCGGTGGGGTCCGGGGTCGCGCCGGACGACCCGGGAACCCCCGGCGTGTCCGAGGGGTCGGGAACCTCCGGCACCCCGGGCGGGTTGCCCGGTGGCCGGCCGGCCCCGCCGGACGGGAAGGGGCGGCGCTCGGGATCCCGGTCGGGCGGGTCGGGGATGTGCGATGTGGGTGCCATGTCGCCCACGGTAGGCGTCCCGATCGCCACCCGGAAGGCTCAACCCCCTCGGACGGCCCTCCCGGCGTGTCGTGTCACGGTTCCATCACATCGCCCCTCCCCCGCCGGCGGTTCGGCAACGTCGTGCGAATCGCCGGCGCCGGTGATTCGGAAAATCCCGGGGAAGGGCGCGTCCTCCCCGGCCGCCCTCCGCTCCGCGGGCCGGGACGGAGGGTTTTCCCCCTTCCGTTTCCCCGGGGAATCCCTGACCCCCGTGAGGTTTTCCCGGGGCCCCCGGGCGTTCGGGGCCGAGAAGCCCGGCGGGTGTTTCCCGGAGGGATGTCCGCCGGGGGTCGGCACGGAAATTCCGGACGGGGTGGGGGACCCTGGCGCGGTTTTCCCGCACGGGCCGGGAGGGCCGGGGCGC
>NZ_VKHS01000873.1 GCF_014141525.1 Streptomyces calidiresistens | reverse complement strand
TGCCCGTCCCCCTCCCCGCCACGGTCCCCGACCGGCTGACCGTCACCCTCTGGGACTTCTCCTGGTACGTCCGCACCGGCCCCGGCGAACCCTTCGAGGATCTCGACCGCGCTTTCACCGAGGCCGCCGACCGGGGCTACAACACCATCCGGATCTGCGCCATGCCGTTCCTCCTCTTCGGCTCCGGCCTCGACACCACACGCCTGCGCCTGGGCCCCCTCGGCGGCGGACGGGGCAGCCGGGTGCGCTGGTACGACGTGCGCGCCGAGACCGTCATCGACGGCCGCGCCCACCTGCTGGCCCTCTTCCGAGCCGCCCGCCGGCACGACTTCCACGTCATCCCCTCCAGCTGGGAGTACCAGCAGAGCCCCGTGTTCGCCGGGGACCGGCGGTGGCTCGACGCGCTCACGGCCGTGGAGCCCGAACGCCGCCCCGAGGCCCTGGCGGACGCCCTCGCCGACCTGATCGACTTCCTCGCCGCGCACGACGGGCTGGACGACCGGATCGCCTTCACCGAACTCCACAACGAGGTCCAGGCCGGCCGGCTCACCGAGAGCCTCGACGGCGACCCCGTCGGCGCCGTTCCCACCGTTCTCGCGCTGCGCCCCCGCCTGGAACGGGGCCTGGCCCGCTTCCGGGCCCGCCGGCCCGACCACCCGGTCACCGTCAACTACGCCGCCGTGCCGGTGGGGGCGATGCGCGGGGTGCCCCGGGACATCGATGTCGCCGTCTTCCACCCCTACGTCCACGGCGTCCTGGACGAGATGATCGACACCTTCGCCCTGCGCGACCCCGCGCGTCCCTTCCCGCAGGAGCGCGCCGCACAAGAGTTGTTGGTGCCCTCGGCGCCGTCCCTGGAGGACTGGAAGCCGTCGGCGGACGACGCCTGGCGGGAGGAGGCCACCCTCGTCTCCCCCCGAGAGATGTACCTGCACCAGTGGTGCGACCCGGTGAAGTGGGACGCCTGGCTGTACGACCGGCACGCCGTCCACCGCCTCGCGATGGAGCAGCGCCTGGTCACCTGGATCGACGCCGCCGCCGACCTGGCGGCCGACCTCGGCGTGCCCCTGCTCTTCGGCGAGGGATGGGTGGGCTACACCCCCCTGCACGGCACCTTCGAGGAGGGGCCGGTGGGCGCGGCCCTGTGCCGGCGCGCAATGGAGGAGAGCGTCCGGGTCGGCGCGCTGGGCGCGGTGGTCTGCTCCAACGCCGCCCCGCACCACCCGATGTGGGCGGACGTCGAACTCCAGCGGGAGTGCAACGCCCTGCTGCGCGGCTGACGGGCCCCGCCCCGGCCCCGCCGACGGCGCGATGGCGGGGCCGGGGCGCGCTGGCCGCCTCACCGCACGGCGTGGCCGGGTCCGGCGTCCATCAGCGCCAACTCGTCGCGGTGCGGCAGCCCCTCCCAATCCCCCTCGCAGGCCACCGCGAACGCCCCGCAGACCACCGCCCGGTCCAGGCGCGGCCCGGCCGCGAGGCCGTCGAGCAGCCCGGAGAGATAGCCGGCGCAGAACGCGTCCCCGGCGCCCACCGTGTCCCGCACCGTCACCCGCCGGGCGGGTGCCTTTGTCGTGGAGCCGTCCCGGTGGTGGACCCGCGCCCCCTTCGCACCGAGCTTGACGACGACCTCGCGGGCACCGCCGGCCAGCAGCTCCGCCACCCGCTCCCGCTCCCCGTCCTCCGTCGCGCCGGCCACGAGGGGCAGCTCCTCCGTCGAGGCGATCACCACGTCCACCCCGGGCAGCAGGGACCGGAGCACCGGCGCGGCCTGCTCCGCGCCCCACAGTCGCTCGCGGTGGTTCACGTCCAGGGTCACCGTCCAGCCGTGCTCCCGCGCGTGGCGAACGGCCCCGGCCACGGCGGCGCGCGGACCCTCGCCCAAGGCCGGCGTGATGCCCGTCAGGTGCAGGATCCGGGCCCCCTCCGCCCACGCCGCCGCCAGGTGCTCGGGGCGCTGCCGGGAGGCGGCCGACCCGGCGCGCCAGTAGTGCACCCGGGCGATGTCGCCGACCCGGGTCTCGCGCAGCATCGCCCCGGTGGGGGCCTCCTCGTCCACGGTCGCGTGGCGCAGGTCCACGCCCTCCCCGCGCAGGGCGCGCAGCACGGTCCGGCCGGGCTCGTCCGCCCC
>NZ_VKHS01000872.1 GCF_014141525.1 Streptomyces calidiresistens | reverse complement strand
CTCCCGCCCGGGTGTTGACACCGGGGTGGGGGAAGGGGTTGGGTTCTGTTCGGAAAATCGATCAGTGTTCGATATTTCGAACCACCGGTCACCGGAATCCCGACGGGGACCGTCGAGTCAGGCGAGGAGCCGCATGAGCGCACCGCACACCGCCCGCTTCACCCTCGATCCCGCGTTCACCGTCGGCACGGTGGACCCCCGGTTGTTCGGGTCCTTCGTGGAACACCTCGGTCGTTGCGTCTACACCGGCATCTTCGAGCCGGACCACCCCGCCGCCGACGAGGACGGCCTGCGCACCGACGTGCTGGAGTTGATCCGCGAGCTGGGCGTGACCGCCATCCGCTACCCCGGCGGGAACTTCGTCTCCAACTACCGCTGGGAGGACGGCGTCGGCCCGGTGGAGGACCGGCCCCGCCGGCTCGACCTCGCCTGGAAGACCACCGAGACCAACCGCTTCGGGACCAACGAGTTCGTCTCCTTCGTCCGCAAGGTCGGCGGGGAGGCGATGATGGCGGTCAACCTCGGGACCCGCGGTGTCGCCGAGGCGCTGGAGCTCCAGGAGTACGTCAACCACCCGGGCGGCACCGAGCTCTCCGACCGGCGCGCGGCCCACGGCCACCCCGACCCCCACGGCATCCGCCTGTGGTGCCTGGGCAACGAGATGGACGGTCCCTGGCAGACCGGGCACAAGACGGCCGAGGAGTACGGCCGGTTGGCCGCCGAGACCGCCCGCGCCATGCGGCAGATGGACAAGGACGTGGAGCTGGTCGCCTGTGGCAGCTCCGGCAGTTCGATGGACACCTTCGCCTCCTGGGAGGCGACCGTCCTGGAGCACTGCTACGACCTGGTCGACCACATCTCCCTGCACTCCTACTACTACGAGCAGGAGGACGACCGCGACTCCTTCCTGGCCTCCGCGGTGGACACCGAGGCCTTCATCGAGAAGGTCGTCGCCACCTGCGACCACGTGGGGGCCCGGCTGAAGTCGAAGAAGCGGATCAACCTCTCCTTCGACGAGTGGAACATCTGGTACATGGGTGGTCCCAAGGCGGCCCCGGTGCCCGATCAGGAGTGGGGGGAGGCGCCCCGACTGCTGGAGGACAACTACACCGTCACCGACGCCGTGGTGTTCGGCTCCCTGCTCATCGCCCTGCTGCGGCACGCCGACCGGGTGCGGATCGCCTGCCTGGCGCAGTTGGTGAACGTCATCGCGCCGATCATGACCGAGCCCGGCGGCCCCGCCTGGCGACAGACCACCTTCTTCCCCTTCGCCGCGGCCTCCCGCCACGGCAGGGGCACGGTCCTGGACGTGCGGGTGGACAGCCCCCGCCACACCACCGCCCGGTACGGGGAGGTGGACCTGCTGCACGCCACCGCGGTGCGCGACGAGGAGAGCGGCGGGGTGACCGTCTTCGCGGTCAATCGCGACCGGACCGCCGCGCTGCCGTTGGAGGTGGCGCTGGGCGGCACGGGGGTGAGCCGGGTGGTGGAGCACGAGGTGCTCTCCGACGCGGACCCGGACGCGAGCAACACCCTCGCCGACCCCGAGCGGGTCGTCCCGCACGCGGGGGAGGGGGCCGGGGTCGCGGACGGTGTGCTGCGCGTGACGCTGGAGCCGATGTCCTGGAACGTCATCCGTCTCGCCTGAGATCCGGCCCGGCGAAGCCCGGGGTCGGGGAACCGCCCGGTTCCCCGACCCCGGGGGCGGCACCGCCCCCGGAGGGGGAGGGGCGGTGCCACCCGATGTCCGGGGCCCGGCCCCGGACGGCTCTCATCCCGGCACGGCCAGCAACAGGGCCCGCACCCGCCGGGTGATCTCCCTCCGCCCGGCCACCAGCACCGGGTCGGTGTACCGGCCGGATTCCGGGTCGGCGTGCTCCGGGGCGAAGTCGGGGGCCGGTATGTGCAGGTGCCCGCCGGGGATGTCCGCCCCCAGACGGTCGCGCAGCAGGCAGGCGCGGTGGGCCACCTCGTTGGAGAGGTAGTCCCCGCCGCTGCCGGCGACGGCGGTGGAGCCCTCGCCGGGGCCGTCCTCCCGGGTGATCGGCTCGCCGTCCGCCGGGGCGCCCGCCGGAAGCTCGACGACCGTGGTGTGGGCCCGGACCGGCGCGGCCCCCGGCCCCTCCGCC
>NZ_VKHS01000871.1 GCF_014141525.1 Streptomyces calidiresistens | reverse complement strand
GGGGACCGGGGCCCGGCCGGTGCCCGGGCGGGACACCGGGGACGGGTGAGGCGCGGGGCGGTCCGCCCCACCGGTCCGCTCCGCCCCGTCATCGTGCCCCCCGTGAACCGGCCCCGAAAACCGCTTGTCGCGCGCCGTAGACTGGGCGCCGCGGACCGTCCGCACCGGTCCCGGACCACGGGGCCCGCCGCCCCCGATCGCATGACGCAGTCCGGAGAGTTCGTCCATGATCACCGCCCAGTCCGTCGAACTGCGGGCCGGTGCCCGCGTCCTCCTGGAGTCGGCGACCTTCCGCATCGCCCGCGGTGACCGGATCGGTCTGGTCGGCCGCAACGGGGCCGGCAAGACGACGCTCACCAAGTGTCTGGCCGGTGAGGGCCTCCCGGCCGCCGGCACCATCACCCGTGGCGGCGAGGTCGGTTACCTGCCCCAGGACCCGCGCACCGGGGACCTCGAGGTCCTGGCCCGCGACCGGGTGCTCTCCGCGCGCGGCCTGGACACCGTGCTCCGCGGGATGCGGGAGAACGAGGACCGGATGGCCAACGGCACCGGTGCCGAGCGGGATCGCGCGATGCGCCGCTACGAGCGGCTGGAGACCGAGTTCCTCACCCGGGGCGGTTACGCCGCCGAGGCGGAGGCCGCCACCATCGCGGCCAGCCTCGGGCTGCCCGACCGTGTCCTGGGACAGCCGCTGAGCACCCTCTCCGGCGGGCAGCGACGACGGGTGGAGCTGGCCCGGATCCTGTTCTCCGACGCCGACACCCTCCTGTTGGACGAGCCGACCAACCACCTCGACGCCGATTCCATCGTCTGGCTGCGCGACTTCCTGAAGACCTACCGGGGCGGCCTGGTCGTCATCTCCCACGACGTGGACCTGATCGAGACGGTGGTGAACAAGGTCTTCCACCTGGACGCCACCCGGTCCTGCATCGATGTCTACAACATGGGCTGGAAGCAGTACCTCGCCCAGCGGGAGGCCGACGAGAAGCGCCGGCGGCGCGAGCGCGCCAACGCCGAGAAGAAGGCGGCCGCCCTCAACGCCCAGGCCGACAAGATGCGGGCCAAGGCCACCAAGGCGGTGGCCGCCCAGAACATGGCCAAGCGGGCCGAGCGCCTGCTCGCCGGGCTGGAGGACGAGCGGCGTGCGGACAAGGTCGCCAAGCTGCGCTTCCCCGATCCCGCGCCCTGCGGTCGCACCCCGCTGATGGCGGAGGAACTCTCCAAGTCCTACGGCTCGTTGGAGATCTTCACCGACGTGGGACTGGCCATCGACAAGGGGTCCCGGGTGGTCATCCTCGGCCTGAACGGTGCCGGCAAGACGACGCTGCTGCGCCTCCTGGCCGGTGTCGAGGAACCGGACACCGGTCGGGTGGTGCCCGGCCACGGGCTCAAGCTCGGCTACTACGCCCAGGAGCACGAGACCCTGGACCCCGGGCGCACCGTCCTCGAGAACATGCGGTCCGCCGCGCCCGACACCGACCTGGTGGAGCTGCGGAAGATCCTGGGATCCTTCCTGTTCTCGGGCGACGACGTGGACAAGCCCGCCGGGGTGCTGTCCGGCGGCGAGAAGACCCGATTGGCCCTGGCCACCCTGGTGGTCTCCTCGGCCAACGTGCTGCTGTTGGACGAGCCGACCAACAACCTCGACCCGGCCAGCCGCGAGGAGATCCTCGGGGCCCTGCGGACCTTCACCGGCGCCGTCGTGCTCGTCACCCACGACGAGGGCGCCGTGGAGGCGCTGCAGCCGGAGCGGATCATCCTGCTGCCGGACGGCATCGAGGACCTGTGGAACCAGGAGTACGCCGACCTGGTGGCCCTCGCCTGACCCCCGGGCCCCCGCGGCGGCGTCCCCGGCCCCGGGGCCGGTGACACGCCGGGGACGAGAGGGACGGGCAGGCCCCGACCGACCCATTCGGCGGATGCCGTCTCCGTCATCCGCACGAGGGGTGTCTCGTATCGTCCCGTCCCGGGGGTCACCGGACGCACCCGTCCGCACGTCGTCCCGCCGGTCCGTCCGAAGCGCCGGGACGTGACCGGGGTCCTCCCGTTCCGATGCCCCTGAACTGCGACTTCCCCACCCGGCGCCCCGTCTCCGGGGGGCCGGTCGGGCGTTTTCCCCCCGTCCCGCCC
>NZ_VKHS01000870.1 GCF_014141525.1 Streptomyces calidiresistens | reverse complement strand
TGGTTATAAGGGACAGGGCCGGGACAGGTCGGCGGTCATCGCGTCGAGCCGCGCCACGGCGTCCGCCCACGCCTCGTCGACCCCGGTGTCCAGGTCGTTGTGGTTGATGGCGTTGGCGATGAGCAGCACCGTGCCGTCCCGGTGGTCGAGGACCGCCAGGTCGGAGGCGAGCAGCATGGTCAGCTCGGGCAGACCGAGGTCGTCCTCGGCGTGCTCCCCGATCCGCTCCAGACGACGGACCGCGTCCCAGCCGATGTAGCCGACCATCCCGCCGGTGAAGGGCGGGAGCGCGGGGTCGCGGGGGGTGTGCAGCACCTCGACGGTGGCGCGCAGCGCCTCCAGGGGGTCACCGTCCAGCGGGACGCCCGTGGGCGGGGTGCCCAACCAGTGGGCGCGGCCGTCCCGAACGGTGAGCGCGGCGGAGCTGCGCACGCCGATGAAGGAGTAGCGCGACCAGGTCCGGCCGTTCTCCGCGGACTCCAGCAGGAAGGTGCCCGGCCGGCCGGCGGCGAGCTTGCGGTAGAGCGCGATGGGGGTGTCCCCGTCGGCCAGCAGGCGCCGGGTCACCGGGATGACCCGCCGGTCCTTCGCACGGACCCGGAAGGTGTCGAGGTCGTCGGTGGTCATGGCGGGTGAGCCTACTGTGCCGGGGGGTGGTCGGGCCCCGGGGCGACGGGCAGCGGACGGGCGTCGAAACAGGTGCGGTCACCGGTGTGGCAGGCCGCGCCCACCTGGTCCACGCGCACCAGCAGGGTGTCGCCGTCACAGTCGAGCGCCACCGAGCGGACGTGCTGGACGTGGCCGGATGTGTCGCCCTTGACCCAGTACTCGCCCCGGCTGCGGCTCCAGTAGGTGCAGCGACCGGTGGTGAGGGTACGGTGCAGCGCCTCGTCGTCCATCCAGCCGAGCATCAGCACCTCACCGGTGTCGTACTGCTGGGCGATGGCGGGGACCAGACCGTCGGGGGTGCGCTTGAGCAGCGCGGCGACGGCCGGGTCGAGGGCGGACGCCGTCCGGGGGACGGGGGCGGGGGCGGGTTCGCTGGCGGACACGGTCCCATTGTGGCGGGTCCGGCGGCCGATTCCCCGACACGTCCGGCGGGCGGGACGTCGGCCCGCCGTCCGGCCCGGGGCCCGCCGGAACGAATCGGGGGCGCGCCGGCGGGAATCCGTGCTCCGGGACGGGGGCGCCGTACCCTGGTGACATGTCCACTCATGCCAAGCGTGAACGTCTTCTGCTCGCCGAACTGCTGGAGAACTCGGGCCCGGACGCCCCCACCTTGTGCGAGGGCTGGACCACCCGGGACCTGGCCGCCCACCTGGTCGTGCGCGAGCGCCGCCCCGACGCGGCCGGTGGCGTGCTGATCCGTCCGCTGGCCGGGCGGCTGGAGCGGGTGCGGAACGAGTTCGCCGAGAAGCCGTATCCCGAGCTGGTGCAGATGTTCCGGGAGGGGCCGGGCAAGTGGTCCCCCTTCGGCCTGAAGCCGGTGGACGAGGCCTCCAACACCGTGGAGTTCTACGTCCACGGCGAGGACGTGCGCCGGGCACAACCGGATTGGACTCCGCGCGAGTTGGATTCCGTGTTCCAGGACGTCCTGTGGCGGCGCCTGGAGACCTCGGCGCGGATCATGGGGCGCCGCAGCGCCGTCGGCCTGGTGCTGCGCCGGCCCAACGGTCAGACCGTGGTGGCCCGGCGGGGGGCACCGGTGGTGACGGTGACCGCCGAACCGGGCGAGTTGCACCTCTTCGCGTCCGGTCGCCAGTCCGCGGCCCGGGTCGAGTTGGACGGTGACGGCGACGCGATCGCACGCCTGCACGGCAGTCGGTTGGGCCTGACCTGACGGAAAAACGGGGCGGGATCGGCGACACGCGGTCCCGCCCCGCCGGTTCGCCGGGCGGCCGGTGACGGTTGGCCCCCGGGCGCCAGGACGTTCGTACCGTCGTCCACCGTGCGGATGCGTGTCGACACCACTGGCGCCCCCTCGACGGCGGAAAGCCCCGGCGTTCGACAAGCCCTTGCCCGACCGACACCACCCCTTCCCCTCGTCCTCCTTCTTCCTCCTCCTTCCTTCTCGCTCCCCCTTCCTTCCGCCGGGTCGTCCACGCCCCCGACACCACGCGCCCGGCTCCGCCCC
>NZ_VKHS01000087.1 GCF_014141525.1 Streptomyces calidiresistens | reverse complement strand
GGGCCAGGCGGGGGGGGTACGGAGGTGGTCGGTTCGCGAGTGGTTCGTGACCGGCCGGTGGACGACCGGCGGACGACAATGGGACATCGGATGACCCGGCGCGGAAGCCGAACGGGGTCGACGGAAAGGGAATTCCGGGAACCCGATCAGGGAAGGAAAAGACGTGGTCACGCCGGGATGCGGCATCCCCGGGACCGGGTGCGGGGCCCCGGGGAGGGATACAAAGATGTAGTTGGCACGAATTTCTCGGCCGGCGGGATCCCGCCCCACCGCACCGGAGCGGGCGAATGAGCCCGGGACCGGAAGCGGGGGTGGATACCGGGGCCGGAAAAGGTGAGGAAGAGGGACGAAGAGGAACACCGACGACGCGGGGACGAGCGGGCGCGGGGAGACGACCGGAGGACAACCGGCGAGCGGGGGAGGAAATCCCCCGCTCCAGGACGAGCCGGGCCCCCCGACGCCTCACCAAGGAACCACGAACCGCCCGGAACCGACGGGGTTTTGATCCAACTTGGGTCGCTTTCCATCCTCCGGAGGGCATCTCCGGTCAGGTGTTCACCCGGAGCCGCCCGGATTACGAACGGCCATGCACGCTCACCGCGACCCGCGAGCGTCGCTTTGTGGGGGTTGAGACCTCTTTGGAACGACTTCAGGGTCACAACTCAGAGAGATTCGCATCTCGGCTGCACAACGGTCCCCGGTACGCACTTGTTGTCTACGCGATCTGTGAGGAAGCTTCCGGGCAACTTCACACCCGAAGTCATCACACCGCGGAAGGCCCGAAAGATGACCCGATTCGGCAAGACGTCGAAGCTGGTCGCCGCGGCACTCGGAGGGGCACTCGTCCTCTCGGCGTGCGGCGGCGGCAACGGAGACGACGACGACAACACCTCCGACGAGAGCCAGAGCGGAGGCGGCGGCACCGTCATCCTCGCCTACGAGCAGGAAGTCTACTCCTGGAACCCCACCGCCGCCGACGCGAACGCCGCAGCCAATTCGATCCCCACCTACTGGGTGACCACCGGCTTCTGGTACTTCGGTGAGAACGGCGTCGTTACCGCGAACGACGAGTTCGGCTCCTACGAGAAGGTCAGCGACGACCCGTTGATCGTCGAGTACACCATCAACGAGAACGCCGTCTGGTCGGACGGCACGCCCATCGACTGTGATGACGTGCTGCTGCACTGGTCGCAGCAGGGCGGTTACCTCGGCTGGGGCGCCTCCGGCTACGCCGGCATGGAGGACGTCAAGCTCCCCGACTGCGAACCCGGGGACAAGGAGTTCACCTACGAGTACCGCAAGCCCTTTGCCGACTGGGAGTCCGTCGCCTCCGGCCAGGGCAACAACGCGATGATGCCCGCGCACGTCGTGGCCGAGCAGGGCGGTCTCACGCCCGAGGAGCTCGTCGAGATCATCAAGGGCGTGGACTGGGAGGACCCCGACGCCCGCGAAGCCGGCGCCGAGGAGGCCAACGAGCAGCTGGCCGACGCCATCGAGTTCTTCACCACCGGTTGGCTCATCGAGGGTGGCCTGCCCGACGCGGCGCACATCCCCTCCTCCGGCCCCTTTACCTTCGGCGAGTACCAGCCGGGTGAGAGCCTGACCCTGGTCCCCAACGAGAACTACTGGGGCGAGGCGCCGAACGCGGACGAAGTGATCATCCGCTACATCGAGCAGAACGAGCAGGCCCAGGCGCTGCAAAACGGCGAGGTCGACATCATCGCCCCGCAGCCGTCGCCCGACCTGAAGGCCCAGCTCGAGGCCATGGACGGCGTCGAGGTCTCCGTCTTCGACCAGTACATCTACGAGCACGTCACCCTGAACTTCGACAGCGGCCCGTTCGCCGAGAGCCCGGAGCTGCGTGAGGCGTTCCTGCTCTGCCTGCCGCGCGAGACCATCGTCGAGAACCTGATCCGCCCGGTGGACGAGGACGCCCAGGTCCTCAACTCCACCGTCATGCAGGCCTTCGAGCCCGGCTACGACGAGCTGATCTCCGGCTCCCTGCCGAGCGAGTACAGCGAGCAGGACATCGACGCCGCCCGTCAGATCCTCGAGGACAACGACGCCGTCGGCACCACCATCGAGCTTCGCACCCTGGACAACCCGCGCCGCAACCAGCAGGGTCAGCTGATCGCCGACGCCTGCACCGAGGCCGGCTTCGAGGTCGACTTCGAGGCCCACGGCGACTTCTTCGAGGGTGACGGCGCCATGTACAACAACCGCTTCCACGCGGCGATGTTCGCCTGGCAGGGTTCCTCGCTGGTCTCCGGTTGGAACTCCACCTACCGCACCCCCTCCGAGTGCAGCGCCTCCGACAAGGGCAACAACTCCGGTTGCTACTCCAACGAGGACATGGACCGGATGCTGGACGAGGTCCTGCGCATCACCGATGAGGGCGAGCGCAACGAGATGCTGAGCGACATTTCGGCTCACCTGTGGGAGAACGGCGTGGTGGCGCCGCTGTTCAGCCACCCGGGTATGGCCGCCTGGAGCGAGGACGTAGAGAACATCGTCCCGAACCCCGCCCAGTCGGACATCGTCTGGAACATGCCCGAGTGGCAGCGCAGCAGCTGAACTCCTGAAGCCCGCTGAGTCGGCCCGGCCTCACGATTGACAGCCGGGCCGGAACAGCCAGGGCAGTGGGGCCGGGGGTGCGTCACACCCCCGGCCCCTTCCGCGTCCCGATTCCGTACCACGGACCCTTCCTTCAAAACTCAGGAGTCCCAGCGATGCTCACCTTCATCGCGCGACGGCTCTTCGTCTCCCTGTGGGTGTTCCTCGCCGCATCTCTGGTGATGTTCGTCCTGGCCGTCAACGTGCGTGATCCGCTCTCGGAGGCCAGGCAGCTCCCGGACGGCCAGAGGGAGGCCGCCATCGCGGCCCTCACCGAACGGATGAACCTCGACGAGCCCGTCTTCGTGCGGTACTTCATGTGGCTGGCCAACGCGCTCACCGGAGATCTCGGTGTCAACCGCCAGGGACAGAGCGTCAACGCGCTGCTGGCGGAGCGCTTTCCCGCCACCGTCCAGTTGCTCACCGCAGCCACCGTCCTCGCCATCATCATCGGCATCACCGTGGGTGTGCTCTCCGCCCTGCGCCAATACAGCGGCCTGGACCACACGGTGACCTTCGTGGCCTTCGTCTGCTTCTCGCTGCCCGTCTTCTGGGTGGGCACCCTGCTCAAGCAGTACGTCGCCATCGACCTCAACGACTGGTTGCGGGACCCGGCATTGGCGCCAATGGTGATCCTGCTGATATCCGTCGTCATCGGGTTGGCGTGTTCCTCACTGCTGCTCGGTGACCGGCGCACCCGCCTGACCGTCTTCGGCACCACCACCGTCGGCATGGCCCTGTTGCTGTGGGCGCTGTCCGCCACCCGCTGGTTCGCCGACCCGGGTCTGGGCATCATCGTCATCGCCCTCACCGCCGTCGCCGGCGCCGTCGCCTTCACCACCCTGGTCAGCGGACTGGACTTCAAGTCCCCGACGATGCGCGCCGCCCTCGCCGCGGCAGCCGTCGGCATCATCTGCTCGTTCGCCCTGGGCCCGGTGCTGGCCGACCCCTCGCTGCTGACCCTGCTGCTGCTCATCGTGGTCACCGTCGGGGTGTGCTTCGGTCTCGGTTGGTACATCGGCGGCGAACTCTTCCGCCGCTCGGCCATCACCGCCGCCATCCTCACCGGACTTTTCACCGGCGCCGTCATCTTCACCGACCGCCTGCTCCAGGCCTTCGCCGCCTACTCCGCGCACAGCCGCATCCGGGGCCGTCCCATTTCCACCATCGGACCGTCGACCCCCAACTTCGACGGCACCTTCTGGGAGCTGCGGCTGGACTCCTTCGGCCATCTGGTGTTGCCGACCATGGCTCTGATGCTCGTCTCCCTCGCCGTCTACACCCGGTACACCCGGGCCAGCATGCTCGAGGTGATGAACCAGGACTACGTGCGCACCGCGCGGGCGAAGGGCCTCAACGAGCGTGCCGTCGTCACCCGGCACGTCCTGCGCAACGGCATGATCCCCGTCACCACCCTCGTGGCCTTCGACATCGGCACGCTGATCGGCGGCGCCGTGATCACCGAGCGGGTCTTCGGCTGGAAGGCGATGGGGCTCTTCCTCACAGAGGCCATCGAGCAGGGCGACCCCATGCCGATGATGGCCTTCTTCCTGGTGGCCGGCGGAGCGATCGTCCTGTTCAACATGATCGCCGACATCGCGTACGCCTTCCTCGACCCGCGTATCCGGCTGTCCTGACGGGAGACTGACCATGACGCCCAAGAACACAGAAGAGCCCGTGGGGGTCGGGGGCCCGGGCACCGCGGCTGGCACGGACACGCTGCCGGCCTCGAATCGGGACGACGCGCAGGGCATGAACGTCGTGGCGCGCAGCCAGGGACAGTTGGTCGCCCGCCGCTTCTTCCGCCACCGCGGCGCGCTGGTGGGCATGATCCTCTTCGGTTTCGTGCTGCTGCTCGCCACCACCTCCATCGGCTGGGGCCTCATCCCCGGCTGGTGGGACAAGAGCCCCACCGCCACCGGCCCGCTGATCAACGGCGGTCGCCCGACGCTCGGGGTGTGGCCCGAGTTCCTCGGCGGAGGAGGCGTGGCCTGGGGTGAACACCCCTTCGGCCAGGACGACATCGGTCGCGACTACTTCGCGGTCGTGATGCGCGGCACGCAGGTCTCCCTGCTGGTCGCCTTCCTGGTCGGGGTCGTGGCGACGGCCGTCGGCACCGTGATAGGCGCCTGCGCCGGCTTCTTCCGCGGCTGGACCGAGGCCGTACTCATGCGCATCACCGATGTCACCATCACCATCCCCACCCTGGTCTTTGCCGCTCTGGTCGCCACGATCGCCGGCCGGCAGGGCATCGTCTTCCTGGGGATCTTCCTGGGACTGGTGACCTGGACCCAGACCGCGCGGTTGGTGCGCGGCGAGGTGCTGTCGCTGCGCGAGAAGGAGTTCGTGGAGGCCGCCCGCTCGGTCGGCACCTCCGCCATGCGGATCATCTTCAAGCACATCCTGCCGAACGTGATCGGCGTCGTCATCGTCTCCGTGACGCTGGCGATCGCAGCGGCCGTTCTGCTGGAGACGGGACTGTCGTTCCTCGGCTTCGGCGTGCAGCCGCCGGACACCTCGCTGGGACGGCTGATCACCGACTACCGTACGGCGATGATGACGCGGGCCTGGCTCTTCTACTGGCCGGGCATCTTCATCATCGCGATCGCTCTCTCCGTCAACTTCATCGGTGACGGACTGCGGGACGCGTTCGACCCCCGACAGAACAGGGTGCGCAACTGATGAGCATCAATCCACCCCTCAGCCCCGGCGACAAGCTGAGCACCGGTGCCGAGAGCCCGGGGTCGCTCGCCGAAGCCGCCGAAGAGGTGCACACCGCCTACACCCTGGCCGACTCCAAGCCGCCGCTGGACGAGGAGGTCCTCAAGGTCGAGAACCTGACCGTGGGCTTTCCGACCGACGACGGCCTGGTGCAGGCCGTGCGCGGCGTGAGCTACACACTGCGGGCCCGCGAGGTCCTGGGCATCGTCGGCGAGTCGGGCTCCGGCAAGTCCGTCTCCTCCATGGCGGTCATGGGCCTGCTGCCCCGGAACGCCCGGATCAACGGTCGCATCCTCTACCGGGACAGGGACATGCTCACCATGCGTCCCAACGAGCAGCGGGCACTGCGCGGCGAGAAGATCGCCATGATCTTCCAGGACCCCATGACCTCGCTCAACCCGGTCCACACGGTGGGCGACCAACTCGCCGAGGCGGTGCTGGCCCACCACCTGGTGCCGCGCCGCGCGGCGCTCACCAAGGCCCGGGAGATGCTCGACCTGGTGGGCATTCCGCAGGCCGACAAGCGGCTCAAGGCGTATCCGCACGAGTTCTCCGGCGGCATGCGTCAGCGGGTGATGATCGCCATGGCGATCATCAACGACCCGGATGTGATCATCGCGGACGAGCCCACCACCGCCCTGGACGTGACCGTCCAGGCGCAGATCCTGGAGAAGCTGCTGGAAGTCAAGGACGCGGTGAACGCCGCGATCCTGATGATCACCCATGACCTCGGGGTGATCGCCGGCATGGCCCACCGGACGCTGGTGATGTACGCCGGCAAGCCGGTGGAGATCGGCGGCACCGACAGCGTCTTCTACCAACCGCGCATGCCCTACACCGCCGGTCTGCTCGGTTCGATCCCCTCCCTGGAGGGGGAGGGCGAGGACCGACTGCGGCCGATCACGGGCACGCCCCCGTCCCTGGTCCACCTGCCGTCGGGGTGTCCCTTCTCCCCGCGGTGCCCCCTGGCCACGGAGGTGTGCCGGGAGACCGAGCCCGACCTCGTCACCGTGGGGGAGGATCACCGGGCGGCCTGCCACCACAGCGACCGGCTGGCCGAGGCGGAGGACCCCACGGCGTTCTTTCGCCCCGACGCCGTCCGGGCGGAGGACGAGGGCGACGAGGCGGAGGGAACCCCCGGTACCGACGGGGTCTCCCGAACCGACGAGAAAAGCGAGGAGGGGCGATGAGCGCGGCTGGCACCACGACCGGGGACCGACCGGAGCTGTCGAAGGCCCCGGAGGCCCAGGGAACCCCGGAGAACAGGGAGAGGCTGCTCCAGGTCACCGATCTGAAAGTGCACTTCCCGATCCGCGGCGGGGGACTGTTGCGCCGCACCGCCGGTGAGGTGCAGGCGGTCAGCGGCGTCACGCTCGGCGTCGACGCCGGGCAGACCCTGGGCGTGGTCGGTGAGTCCGGCTGCGGCAAGTCCACCACGGGCCGGGCCGTGCTCCAGCTGATCAAGCCCACCTCGGGTTCGGTCCGCTTCGACGGCCGGGAGATCACCGGCCTGAAGCACAAGGCCATGCAGCAGGTGCGCCGCAACGCCGGCATGGTCTTCCAGGACCCGATGGCCTCGCTGAACCCCAAGCTGCCGGTGAACGACATCCTCGCCGAGCCGCTGAAGGTGCACGGCCGCTGGCGCAAGGGCGGCAAGGACCGGGTGGCCGAGTTGCTGCGGCTGGTCGGCCTGAGCCCCGAACACGGCAACCGCTACCCGCACGAGTTCTCCGGCGGCCAGCGCCAGCGCATCGGCATCGCCCGCGCGCTGGCCCTGGAGCCGAAGCTGCTGGTGCTCGACGAGCCGGTCTCCGCGCTGGACGTGTCCGTCCAGGCGGGCGTGGTCAACCTGCTGGAGGACCTGCGCGACCGGCTCGGCCTGGCGTACGTGTTCATCGCCCACGACCTGTCCGTGGTGCGGCACATCTCGGACCGGGTGGCCGTGATGTACCTGGGGAAGGTGGTGGAGTCCGGCCCTCGCGACGAGGTCTACGAGCGCCCCTCCCACCCCTACACCCAGGCCCTGTTGTCGGCCGCGCCGCTGGCCGACCCCAAGAAGGAGCGCAAGCGCAGGCGGACGGTGCTCACCGGCGACGTGCCGAGCCCGATCGACCCGCCGAGCGGTTGCCGCTTCCGGACCCGCTGCTGGAAGGCGCAGGAGATCTGCGCCACCGAGGAGCCGGCACTGGTGGATCGGGGATCGGGCCACCCGGTCGCCTGCCACTTCGCGGAGGAGGACCGGAAGGTGATCTGAGCACCACCGTCACCCTCCCGTCCCCCGCGGGTCTCCCGCGTGCCGACGGCAGCGCATCGGGGCCCCGGACCGCACGGTCCGGGGCCCCCGGTGTGTCCGGTGCCGGACCGCGCGGCCCGGCACCGGACGACGGCGGGCCCCCGACCGCACGGGGCGGCCGGGGGCCCGGACGCGTCGGCCGTCCCCCGAGGGGGACCGGTGCCGCGCGGGCTGGGCGTCAGTCGGCCCGGGGGCCCTTGTCGCCGTCGCCCGCCTCGCCGGCGTCACCGCCGTCGGGGGTGTCGGAGGCGTTGGTGGCCCCGTCACCGTCGGCGGAGGGCTCGGCGCCGGTCTCCGCCGAGTCGGCGTCCTTGGCCAGGCCGAGGGTCTCCGTGAGCCACTTGTCGAACTCGATGGAGGCCCGCACCCAGCTGACCGTGCTGGAGATGAAGTGGTCCAGCGCCACGCCCATGCCGATCAGCAGCTGCTGCTCGCCGATCAGCCGGACGCTGCCGTCGTCGTGGGTGTGGACGTACACCTTCGGCCACAGCGTGCGCCGGTTCCAGTCGTTGACCGTCTCCAGCAGGCGCGCCTTGTCCTCGATGCTGTGCGACCGGTCGTAGAAGGTGCGCACGGAGAAGATCCGCTGCTGCTTCTCCCCGCGGAACATGAAGTACGTGCGGAACTGCTCCCAGGGGGCGACCAGGTCGCCCTCCTTGTCCACCACGTACTTCAGTTTCATCTGGTCCAGCAGGCGCTTGACCAGTTCCTGGTCCGGCAGGATCGGCCCCACCGGCTTTTTCGGCTGGCCCTGCTGCTGTCCCTGCTGGCCGGACTGGCCGGACTGGCCGGACTGGCCGGACTGCGGCGGGCGGCCACCGAAGTTCGGGATGGAGGACGGATCGACAGACACGGAGAGGTCCCTTCGTACGCGGTGGCGTGAATCTCCATCCTTACGCATCGCCCTCAGGTGCCGGCAACCCGGAGACCGGCCCCGTCCGGATCGATGTCCACCGTGACGGTGTCCCCGTCCCGGACCCCGCCGGCGAGGATCGCCCGCGCCAGCGGGTCCCCGACCGCCGTCTGCACCAGCCGGCGCAGCGGCCGGGCCCCGTAGGCCGGGTCGTTGCCCTCGGTGGCGAGCCAGCGCAGCGCGTCGTCCGACACGTCCAGGACCAGTCGCCGGTCCACCAGCCGCCGCTGCAGGGCGTCCAGCTGGAGCCGCGCGATGCGCCCCAGCTCCTCGCCGGTCAGCGACTCGAAGACCACCACGTCGTCCAGCCGGTTGAGGAACTCCGGACGGAAGGCCGCCCGCACCGCCGCCATCACCGCCGAGCGCTGCTGCTCGGCGCTCTCGGTCGGGTCCAGCAGATGCTGGCTGCCGAGGTTGGAGGTGAGCACCAGGATGGTGTTGCGGAAGTCCACCGTCCGGCCCTGGCCGTCGGTGAGCCGGCCGTCGTCGAGGACCTGGAGCAGGATGTCGAAGACCTCGGGGTGGGCCTTCTCCACCTCGTCCAGCAGCACCACCGTGTACGGGCGACGGCGCACCGCCTCGGTGAGCTGACCGCCCTCCTCGTACCCCACGTAGCCGGGCGGGGCGCCCACCAGCCGGGCCACCGAGTGCTTCTCGCCGTACTCGCTCATGTCGATGCGGACCATCGCCCGCTCGTCGTCGAAGAGGAAGTCGGCCAGCGCCTTGGCCAGCTCGGTCTTGCCGACACCGGTGGGGCCCAGGAAGAGGAAGGAACCGGTGGGGCGGTCCGGGTCCGAGACCCCGGCACGGCTGCGCCGCACCGCGTCGGAGACCGCCCGCACCGCCTCGGCCTGCCCGATCAGGCGGCGCCCCAGCTCCTGCTCCATGCGCAGCAGCTTCTCGGTCTCGCCCTCCAGCAGCCGGCCGGCGGGGATGCCGGTCCAGGAGGCCACCACATCGGCGATGTCGTCCGGCCCGACCTCCTCCTTCACCAGCTTGTCCGGGCCCGCGCCGGAACCGTCGGCGGCCTGTCCGGCCTCCTCCGCCTCCGAGGCCTCGGCCAGCTCCCGCTCCAGTGCCGGGATCTCGGCGTAGAGCAGCTTGGAGGCGGTCTCGAAGTCCCCGTCGCGCTGGGCGCGCTCGGCCAGCCCCCGCACCTCGTCCAGCCGCTCCTTGAGCTCACCGACGCGGTTGAGGCCGCTCTTCTCCTTCTCCCAGCGGGCGGTCAGGCCGCGCAGCTCCTCCTCGCGGTCGGCCAGTTCGCGGCGGATGCGCTCCAGGCGCTGCCGGGAGCCCTCGTCGGACTCGTTGGCCAGGGCCAGCTCCTCCATCCGCAGCCGGTCCACGCCGCGCTGCAATTCGTCGATCTCCACCGGGGAGGAGTCGATCTCCATGCGCAGCCGGGAGGCGGCCTCGTCGACCAGGTCGATGGCCTTGTCGGGAAGGAAGCGGGAGGTGATGTAGCGGTCGGAGAGGGTCGCGGCGGCCACCAGGGCGCTGTCCGCGATCTGCACCTTGTGGTGGGCCTCGTAGCGGCCCTTGAGGCCGCGCAGGATGGCGATGGAGTCCTCGACGGTCGGCTCGGCGACCAGCACCTGCTGGAAGCGTCGCTCCAGCGCCGGGTCCTTCTCGATCCGCTCGCGGTACTCGTCCAGGGTGGTGGCGCCGACCATCCGCAGCTCACCGCGGGCCAGCATCGGCTTGAGCATGTTGCCCGCGTCCATGGCGGAGTCGCCGCCCGCGCCGGCGCCCACCACGGTGTGCAACTCGTCGATGAAGGTGACGATCCGCCCCTCGCTCGCCTTGATCTCGGCGAGGACGGTCTTCAGCCGCTCCTCGAACTCACCCCGGTACTTGGCGCCGGCGACCATGGCACCGAGGTCCAGGGAGACCAGGCGCTTGTCGCGCAGCGACTCGGGAACGTCCCCCTTGACGATGCGCTGGGCCAGCCCCTCCACCACCGCGGTCTTGCCGACCCCGGGCTCACCGATCAGCACCGGGTTGTTCTTGGTGCGGCGGGAGAGCACCTGCACGACGCGCCGGATCTCGTGGTCGCGGCCGATCACCGGGTCCAGCCGGCCCTCGCGGGCGGCGGCGGTGAGGTCGGTGCCGAACTTCTCCAGTGCCTTGTAGCTGCCCTCGGGGTCCGGGGAATCCACCCGGCGCCCGCCCCGGGCCGCGCGGAACGCCTCGTCCAGGGCCTTGTCCGTGGCGCCCTGGCGGCGCAGCAGCTCACCGGTGGCGCCTCCCCGGGCCGCGAGGGCGATCAACAGGTGCTCGGTGGAGACGTAGCTGTCGCCCAGCTCACCGGCCCGCTTGGAGGCGTCGGCGATGACGGCCAGCAACTCGCGGTTGGGCTGCGGCTTGGCCACCGAGGCGCCCTGCACGCTCGGCAGCGCGCCGAGCAACTGCTCGGCGCCGGAGCGCAGCGCGGCCTGGTCCGCCTCGACGGCGGAGAGCAGATCGCGGATGTTCTCGTTGTCCTGGCCCTCCAGGAGGGCGAGCAGGAGATGGGCGGGGGTGATGTCGGGGTGGCCGTCGGTCAGCGCGCGATTGTTGGCCGCGCCGATCGCGTCCCGGCTCCTGTTGGTCAGCTCGGCGTTCACCCGGGAACTCTCCTCCTCCGGCTTTCCGGTCGATCGATGGGGTGGTTTTCCGGGCCGCCCGGGCTGGGGCGTCCCCGCCGACCGAGCGGCTGATGCCTCGGCCATGCACAATGTTGAGTCTACTACGCTCAAGCATGTTTCCGCATGTGGCTCCCCGCCGACCCCCTTCTGCTCCTGCCCGC
>NZ_VKHS01000869.1 GCF_014141525.1 Streptomyces calidiresistens | reverse complement strand
ACCACACCAGCCACAAAGAGCAGGGCAGCATGATCCGCCGCTACATCATCTGGCGAAACCGTCACGCCGCCGACGAACGCCTCCGCGAGGTCATCGACAGGGCGAACGTTGCCTGATGTGGCACTAGACAGTGGTCGGGCCGAGGCTGCCCGCACACGGTCCGATCACCATATTCGAAAGGTGATTCGGGCTGTGGAAACTGTCGGATGGGCTGCAGCGGCTGTAGCCGCGCTGGCTGGGTGCGTGTGGGTACTGAGCTACGTTCTCGAACAGGTGCCCCCTCTGTCTGCCAAGGCAATTGCAGCCCTCGTGGCGCTGCGCAAGCTCCGTAAGGCATGGCGAGGGCAAGAGGAGTAAGAACTCCTAACGGAATGCGGTTGGGCCGTGACTTTCGGCTGGGTGGCTCGGTTACTGGGGTGTGAGGAAGCGTGACCCCCAACCGTGGGTTGTTGACGATGAGTTGTGGGCGCGGATCGTGCCGCTGCTGCCTGTCCGACAGCGTCGGCATCGGCATCCGGGCCGCAAGGCACTGGATGACCGCAAGGTTTTGTGCGGCATCCTCTTCGTCCTCTACACGGGCATCCGGTGGGAGTGGTTGCCCGCCGAGCTGGGCTTTGGCTCGGGGATGACCTGCCGGCGACGTCTGCGGGACCGGAACAACGCCGGGGTGTGGCAGCGGCTGCACGAGGTGCTGTTGGCCGAGCTGCGGGCAGCGGACCGCCTGGACATGTCGAGGGCGGTGATCGACAGTTCCCACATCCGGGCGCTCAAGGGCGGCCCAAAACCGGCCGGATCCCGATCGACAGAGGTCGGTCGGGCTCCAAGCACCACCTGATCCGCGACGCCACCGGCATCCCGCTTGCGGTGACATTGACCGGCGGAAACCGCAACGACATCGCCCAGCTCCTGCCGTTGCTGGAGGCGATACCCCCGATCCGCGGCAAACGCGGCAGGCCCCGACAGCGGCCGAAGGAGCTCTACGCCGACCGCGGCTACGACCACGACTGCTACCGCCGCCAGGTCTGGGCGAAGGGCATCAAGCCCGTGATCGCCCGCCGTGGCACCGAGCACGGCTCCGGCCCGGGCACCAAGCGGTGGGTGGTCGAGCAGACGATTGCACTGCTGCACTGGTTCGGCCGCCTCCGCATCCGCTGGGGAACCCGCGACGACATCCACGAGGCGTTCCTCAAGCTCGCCTGCTCACTGATCTGCTGGCGACGGCTACGAACTGCATTCCGTTAGGAGCTCTTAGCCGCCGTCGACACACGGAGCCTTTTCCAACCTCAGGTGGTCGAGGCGAGGTGAAGGGTCAGGACGGCTTTGACCAGGTCGGTGACGCGGGTGGTGGAGCACCGCAGACGACGTAGGAGTCGCCAAAACTTCAAGGTGGCCACGGCCTGTTCGCCCAGCACCCGGATCCTCGCGTGGGAACGGTTGTGGGCCCGCTGCCCGGCGGAGAGGTTCTCCCATCGGCCGCGGTAGGGGGTGCGTACGGTGCCACCGGCACCCTGATAGCCCTTATCCGCCCAACAGGGCACGTTCACGCAGGTCAGAGCGTCCACGATGGCGTGGGTACGGGCCGCGCGGATGTCGTGGACCGCTCCGGGCAGGGCGGGCGAGGCCCACAACAGCTTCCCAAACGGGTCGGCCAGGACCTGCACGTTCATCCCGTGCCGGCGATGCTTCCCCGAGTAGTACGGCCGGTCGGCCGCCACGCGATCGATCGGCAGCAGGGTGCCGTCGAGGATCACGAACACCTCCCGCGCCGCCGCCCGGGTCACGACTCCGATGTCCGGAGCGCGGGAGGCCAGGAGCGCCACGGCCTCGGTTACGTAGCGGTGGGCGGTCGCGACCCCGACCCCGAACCCCGCCGCGAGCTGCGCGTATGTGTGACCGCACCGCAGATGGGCCAGGACCAACAACGCCTGGCGACCCGGGGAAAGACGCCGCCACCGGGTCCCGGCCGCAGCCCGCTGCGCGGCGAGGAGTTCCGACAGGTGATGCAGGGGCGAAGTGGACAGATCCACTCCCGACGGGTAGACAAGCACGACGAAGCTCCCGGGCGAGCGAGTGATCTTGGTCGTGAACTCATCCACCAGGAGCTTCGTCGTGCTTGTCTACCCGTCGGGAGTGGATC
>NZ_VKHS01000868.1 GCF_014141525.1 Streptomyces calidiresistens | reverse complement strand
CTTCATCCCGCCCCCTCCGTGCCCACGGCCCGCCGTCGGGCGACCCGAACCCGTCGAACGGTTCCACCGTAGAACCCGGCACCGACACTTCCCGGTCCGAACCGATCCCGGGCCCCCGCCGCCGGGCGGCGGAACCCGGGCCACGCTGGGACACGGGCCACGGCGGGGCGTCCCCGCCGGTCGGGTTCCGGCCCGACGGCGATCGGCCCGAGGCCGACCTCACCGCACCACGGCCTGGATCTCGTCCACCGCGATGTCCCGCGGGGCGCTCACACTGCCGTCCGGCAGATCACCACCGCTGCCGCCCGAGCCGACCCACGACACCTCCCACGCCAGCGTGGCCACCAGGCGGTACGGACCGGTGGCGTGCGTGGCCCGCAGGTAGGTGACACCGCACGGCGGCGTCTCCTCCGCCCGCCCCCTGCGGTACGGCTCACCGATGGTGCCGTCACGGGCGATGACGCACTCACCCGACACCGGGTGGGTGACCGCGTCCCGGGTACCGGGATCGACGGTGAGCCGGGCGGGCTCGGCGGTCGTCGTGGCCCAGATGTCGTACCCCTCCACCCGGGCGGTCACCGACACCGGCTCGGTGGAGGCGCCCTCGGTCCGGATCCAGGTCGGTAGGTTCACCACCTGGTGTTCGGCGTCCTCGGGGTTGAGGGCGATCTCGGTGTCCGGTACCCGGGTGAACTGGTGGGCCAGGCCGGCGAGCACCTCGGGGGTGGGAACGCCGGGCATCGGCGGGGGCGCCTCGCCGAAGGGCACCCGGAACCAGGGTTCGTCACAGGCCGGCTTGCCCTCGTGGTCGTCGGAGGCGCCGTTGATGAAGCTGCCCCACCACATGCCCTCGCCCCGCCGGTCGAGGTTGAAGTCGACCCCGCCCTCCTCGCCGTAGTTCTCCCTGTACCAGTACACCGCCTCGGCCTTGCCCGAGTGCAGGGGACTGTGCAGGTAGTCGAGGTAGTGCTGTTCGAACTCCTCCGGCGTGTACTCGGGGGCGTAGTAGCACGGCGGCGGGGTCCGGTTCGAACGGGAGGCGGTCAGGCCGCTCCGGCACCTCCGCCCTCGATGACGATGCCGGGCAGGGGACCGTGCCCACCGCGCCCCGCCCCGGCCCCGATGTTCCGCCCGTCGGATTCGCCGTAGGCGCCTTCGTCGTTGTCCTTGAAACGATCACCCGGTGCCGCAGGGGCGGTGGAGGGGATCATCAGAAGAAGGAGTCCGGCCCCCACGAGCGGGGAAAGCACACACCTCCGACTCAATCGCACTCGCTGCCTCCCCGCTCGGTGGCGACCTGCGTGGTCTGCCAGACCCCGGCCTCGTTCCTTTCGAGTCGGGTGATGTAGAAGATGTGCTCCTCGGCCGCCGAGTCGGGATCGACCTCACCGGTTTCCCGATCGGTGGTGAAGGACTCGCTTGCGTCGACGCAGTAGGTAACGGTCGCGGTGTCACCATCGAGCGACACCGAACGGTTGTAGTAACGGGTGGTTCCGGTGAAGCTCGAACCGCTTTCGATGATCGGCTCGATCCAGCCGACCGCCGAGCGCAGGGCATCCCCGGAGGAGTAGAAACCCGGGGCGGGCCGTTCGAGGTCACCGGAAACGATGGCCTCGTCCAGGGAGTTGACGCGGTGTTCGTGGTCGCCGAGGACGGCGAGCTCGGTGGGGTCGTCGGTGTCCACCACCTCGAAGATGTTGGTCACGTCGTCGGGGAGGCTGATCTCCGGCCGTTCGATCGTGTCCCCGGGGGCCGTGCCCGGGTCCTCCTCCTCGGGGGCCGGGTCCTTTGTGTCGGTGTCCTCGGCGCCCTGCGCCCCCTCGATGGTGTCGTCGGCGCCGCCGTCGTCCCCGCAGGCGGCGAGGGGGAGGAGGAGCGTTCCGGTCAGGGCGGCTGCGGCTGCGGTGCGGGTCAGTCGGTTGGCCATGGTTCCCCGTGTTCTCGAACTGGTGTGGCGGCGGCCGGACGTGAGGTTCCGGAAGCGCCCTCCGGCCCGCCGGTGGGACGCGCGGAGTCCACTGAGTCCCGCCCCGGACCTTCCCGCCCGGCGACGGCGGAGGGTGCGGGGAGGGCGGCCGGACCGGAGCCCGCCGGCCCTCCCCGCACCGGGGAACACGCCGCCGGGAGGCGGCACGGTTCCGGCC
>NZ_VKHS01000867.1 GCF_014141525.1 Streptomyces calidiresistens | reverse complement strand
GTTGGGGGGATCGATATCGGCCGGCCGGCCCGGGGAACCGGTGCCCCCCGACCCCTCGCCGGCCACCGGGGCGCCCACGCCGTCGGTGGCGGCCGCCGCGCCGGTGACCGTACCGGCCCGCTTGGCGTCGGTGCCCCTCTCCCCCGCCACGCCGACGGACTCGGCGGGCCCGGCGGAACCGCCGTCCCGCTCGCCCCCCGCGGCCCCGGCGGTGTCGCTCGTCCCGCCGTCGCGGTCCGGTTCCACGACCTCCTCGCGGCCGGGCCGCAGCCGGGCGGAGAGCACGAGGTAGACGACCGCGAGGGCGAAGATGATCAGCGCGGTCCAGTTGTTCAGGCGCAGCCCCAGGAACTCGTGGGCCTCGTCGATCCGCAGGTACTCGATCCAGAAGCGCCCCGCCGTGTAACCCGCCACGTACAGCGCGAACGCGCGTCCGTGACCGAGGCGGAAACGGCGGTCCGCCCAGATCACCAACAGGCCCAGCCCCACGCACCACAGGGATTCGTAGAGGAAGGTGGGGTGGAAGGTACCGGTGTCGCGGTTGTTGTCGATCTCCAGGGCCCAGGGCAGGTCGGTGGCCCGCCCGTACAGTTCCTGGTTGAACCAGTTGCCCCACCGCCCGATGGCCTGGGCGAAAGCGATCCCCGGCGCCACGGCGTCGGCGAAGGCGGGCAGCGGGATGCCCCGGCGCCGGCAGGCGATCCACGCCCCCAGCGCGCCGCCCGCGATGGCCCCCCAGATGCCGATGCCGCCGTCCCAGATGCGGACCGCGGCCCAGGGGTCACGGCCTTCGCCGAAGTAGAGCTGGTAGTCCGTGAGCACGTGGTAGACACGGGCGCCGACCAGGCCGAACGGCACCGCCCACACCATCACGTCGGCGACCGTCCCGGGCTTGCCGCCGCGCGCCACCCAGCGCCGGCCGCCGAGCCAACCGGCGACGAAGACGCCGAGGATGATGCACACCGCGTAGGCGCGCAGGGGGAACGGCCCGAGCTGGATCTCGCTCGTGCCGGGGCTGGGGATGGAGGCGAGGATGTCCATGGTGGGGCCGAGGCTACCCTGTCCGGCGCCGCTCCCGGTGCGCGCGGGCCCCGTCGCGGACCGCCCGACGGGACGGCGCGCGACGGGGCCCGCGCCCCACCCCGCACGGACCCCCGGGGAGTCGGCCGGGGTGCCGCGGGATCACCCCCCGGCGATCTCCTCCACCCGCTCCCGCAGGCGCTCGACGGTCAGCGGATCGGAGGGATCGCCGTAGACGCTCTCGCCGTTGAGCAGGACGGTGGGGGTCGCGCCGTACTCGGAATCCCGGAAGGCCGTGTTGGTGCGGGCCACCCGGTCGGCGTGGGTCTCGCCCAGCACACAGTCCCGGAAGGAGTCGGTGTCCAGGCCCTCGACCCGACCGGCCAGTTCGATGAGGGTCTCCGGATCGGCGAACTCGTCGCTGCGCTCGGCGGGCTGCTCCGCGAAGAGCAGGTCGTGGTACTCGGGGAACCGACCGGCGTCCTCCGCGCAGATCGCGGCGTTGGCCGCGCGGGTGGAGCCCTCGCCCCCGAGTCCGTCGTCGATGATGGTGACCAGGTGGTACTCGGTGCGCAGCTTCCCCTCGTCCTGCAAATCGCTGATGGTGTCCTTGTAGTACGTCTCGAACCGGGCGCAGGCCGGACAGCGGAAGTCCTCGTAGACGGTGAGGGTCGCCGGGGCGTCCGCGGGCCCCTGCGCGATCGGCTCGGGGGGCGGGCCGGCGGTGGCGGAGTCGCGTCCGGTGTTGCCCGCCGCGAAACCGATGCCGCCCACCACGGCCAGGGTCGCGACGGAGATCCCCAGCACCTTGAGGGTCCGTCGACGCCTCTCCGCCGCCTGCTCGCGGGCCCGTTCCTCCGCCAGCCGCTCGCGGGCGGTGCGACCGCCCGCGCGGTTGTTCTCGCTCATGCCCTGGTCCAACGAGCGGGGGGCGCGGCGGACACGGACCGCCCCCACCGGTCCCCCGTGCGGGTGTCGCGACCGGGTCCGTCCGGGTCGGACACCTTGTCCCCGATACACATCCGACGCCGCCGACGAAGCCGCAAGTGTCGATCATTGCCGTCGCGCAATGCTTTAATAAAAAACACCACATCGCTGAATTTCTGGGATCTCTGACGCACATCGT
>NZ_VKHS01000866.1 GCF_014141525.1 Streptomyces calidiresistens | reverse complement strand
GGGGTGGGCGGAAGCTGCGGGGTCTCAGGAGACGGGGGCGGTCCCCGCGGCGGCACGGCGTCGGGCGTCCACCGCCCGGCGGGTCTCCTCCTCGATGAGGTCGGCGTTGATCATCGAGCCGGCGCGCATCCCCGCCGCCGCCGAGCCGATGACCTGCTCGGTGAGGACGCCGACATTGCCCGCCACCCACACGCCCGGCACCTCGGTGGCCCCGGTCGGGTCGGCGGTGATGTGGCTGCCGATGACGTGACCCCGCATCTCCTGATCCGCGGGGGTGATACCGAGGTCGGCGAGCAGGCCGCTGCGGGCGGTGAACCGGGGCGCGACGACCACGGCCTCGCGGTCGATGACCCGACCGTCCTCCAGGACGACGCCGCGCAGTCGGTCGTCGCGGATCAGCAGTTCGGTCACCCGGCCGTCGACCACGGTGACGCCCCGGGCGGCGAGCTGCTCCCGCTCCTCCTCGTCGGGCTCGGGGCCGGTGTGCCGGAAGAGGATGACGTTCTCGCTCCACTGCCGCCACATCAGCGCCTGATGGACTCCCATCGGACCGGTGGACAGGATGCCGATGGCCCGGTCGCGCACCTCCCAGCCGTGGCAGTAGGGGCAGTGCAGCACCTCGTGGCCCCAGCGTTCGGCCACGCCGGGCACGTCGGGCAGTTCGTCGATCAGGCCGGTGGTGACCAGGAGGCGGTCGGCGGTCACGGTACTGCCGTCGCCGAGGGTCACCCGGAATCGGGGTCCGGCCGGTTCGGCGTCGGTATCGGCCCCCTCGGCGTCGGTCAGGCGTTCCAGCCGGGTGACGGTGTCCTCGACCACGCGACCGCCGTAGCCGGTGACCTCCTTGCGCCCGATGGCCAGGAGCTGCCCCGGCGGGGTGCCCTCGTGGCCGAGGTAGTTGTGCACGCCGTCGGCCGGTGCGTTGCGCGGGGAGCCGGCGTCGACGACGAGGACCGAGCGGCGGGCCCGGGCCAGCGCGGTGGCGCCCGCCAGCCCTGCGGGACCGCCACCGACCACCACCACCTCGTGGTGGTGGGAAACTGCGTCGCCGACGGGGCGGGGAGAGGGGTTCGGGGTGGTCATGGGCAGTACCTCCGTTCGGTTCGAGAGTGCCTACCCCGGGAAGCGGACGACAAGTTTTCTTGCCGGTTCGGCAAAGAGGGGCCAGGATGGGGGTATGGCGACCGAGGATCTCGACCCGATACTGACGGCGGTGGGCCCGCGACTGCGGGCGCTGCGCCGGGAGCGCGGCACCACCCTGGCCGACCTCTCGGAGACCACCGGCATCTCCGTCAGCACGCTGTCCCGCCTGGAGTCCGGGCAGCGCAAGCCCACCCTGGAACTGCTGCTGCCGCTGGCCCGGGCGCACGGGGTGCGACTGGACGAGTTGGTGGGTTCCGCGGCGCCCGGTGACCCCAGGGTGCGGACCCGGCCGTTCGTGCGGCACGGCGTCACCTTCGTGCCGCTGAGCCGGGAACCCGGCGGGGTGCAGGCGTACAAGATGATCATGCCGCCGGCAGCCGATCCGGAGACGGCGATGCCGCCCGACCAGCGGGTGCACGAGGGCTACGAGTGGATGTACATCCTCTCCGGTCGACTGCGCCTGCTGCTCGGCGAGCACGACCTGACCCTCGGGCGCGGCGAGGTGGTGGAGTTCGACACCCGCACCCCGCACTCCTGGTGCAACGCCGGGAAGGTGCCGGTGGAGGTGCTGAGCCTCTTCGGCTCGCAGGGCGAGCGGATGCACGTCCGCGCCCGGCCCAAACGCTCCTGACCCCGCCCCCTCGGGGTCACTCCCCCGCCGGACGGCTCCCGTCCGACCGACGGTCCCGGCGAGGAGTCCGGCGGAAGACCACCGCGAGGCCGAGCGCGGCCCCTGTCGGCACCGGGAACCCCCTCCTCCGGTCCCTCGGGCGGCGCCCGCGGCGGGAACCCCCGGACGCGCAGGAACGCGGCCGTCGCGGCGGGATCGCGCACCGCGTGCCCCACATGCCGAAGTCCCCGGAGATCCGATCGCGTGTCAGCGGGCACGGGTGGTCCCTCCGTCCCGCCGGATCCCGCGACCTGGCCGACCTCTCGGAGACCACCGGCATCTCCGTCAGCACGCTGTCCCGCCTGGAGTCCGGGCAGCGCAAGCCCACCCTGGAAC
>NZ_VKHS01000865.1 GCF_014141525.1 Streptomyces calidiresistens | reverse complement strand
GGGCGGGGCCGCCGCGATCGCCGCGAACTCCTCCATCGCCCACCCCAGCTTGCCCTGCTCGCGCAGCTCCTCCTCCAGCGCGTCGCGCAGCTCCACCAGCAGCTCCACGTCCAGCGCCGCGTATCGCAGCCAGGGTTCGGGCAGCGGGCGGGTGGACCAGTCGGCGGCCGAGTGCCCCTTCTCCAGGCTGTAGCCGAGGACGGTCTCCACCATCACCCCCAATCCCACCCGGGCGAAACCGGCCAGCCGACCGGCCAGCTCGGTGTCGAAGAGCCGCACCGGCACCATCCCGGCCTCGCGCAGGCACGGCAGGTCCTGCCCGGCGGCGTGCAGCACCCACTCGTGGGGGGCCAGCGCCTCACCCAGGGCGGAGAGGTCGGGGCAGGCCACGGGGTCGATCAGGGCGGTACCCGCGCCCGCGCGCCGCAACTGGACCAGATAGGCGCGCTGACCGTACCGGTAACCGGAGGCCCGCTCGGCGTCCACGGCCACGGGGCCGGCGCCGGAGGCGAACGCCTCGATCCGCTCCGCCAACGCCCCGGCGTCGGCGGTCACCGGGGGGACGCCCTCCCGGGGGCTCAGCAGGGGAATCGGCGCCGGGCCGGTCGGTCCCCCCGCGGAGGGAGGAGGTGGAACGGGCGCGGCGGCGGTCTGCTGGGCTTCGGTCACCTGTCAAGGGTATGACAAGGGTAACTGTGTGCGCACGATGCACAACGTGTTGCTCTGCGCAGTCATCGGGCCCGGGCCGGTGCGCGGGAAACGGTCGGGGGCGGCGGGACCCCGCCACCCCCGACCGTGGTCGGTGCCCGGGAGACCGACCCGGTGCGCCCCCGCGGTCGCGGGGAGCCCGCGGGGGCGTGCGGGGAGTTCAGTGGATGATGCCGGTGCGCAGGGCCACCGCCACCATCCCTGCCCGGTCGCCGGTGCCCAGCTTCCGGGCGATCCGCGCCAGGTGGCTCTTGACCGTCAGCGCGGACAGTCCCATCGAGACGCCGATCGCCTTGTTGGACTGTCCCTCCGCGACCAGGCGCAGCACCTCCACCTCCCGACCGGACAGTTCCCGGTACCCACCGGAGTGGCCCTGCTGGCCCGGCTGACGGCGGTGCATCCGCAGGGCGGCGGCCCCCAGCGGTGCGGCACCGTGCCGGATGGTGGCGGCCAGGCTGTTGCGGGTGCCGGTGACGACGTAGCCCTTCACGCCGCCGGCCAGCGCGGTGCGGACCGCGCCGATGTCGTCGGCGGCCGACAGGGCCAGGCCGTTGGGCCACCCCGCCGACCTGGTCTCCGACAACAGGTTCAGGCCCGAACCGTCGGGCAGGTGCACCTCGGCCACGCAGATGTCGCGCGGGTTGGCGATGCGGGGTCGGGCCTCGGCGATCGAGGAGGCCTCGATCACGTCGCGGACGCCCAGTGCCCACAGGTGGCGGGTCACGGTCGAGCGGACGCGGGGGTCGGCGACGACGACCATGGCCGTCGGCTTGTTCGGGCGGTAGGTGACCAGGCTGGTTGGGTGCTCGAGAAGAACGGACACCGGGCCTCCCGGGGAGTGGGGTGGGGACGGAACCGACTCGGGGGAGTCGGGTAATCCGGACACGTCCGGATCGATGGCTCACAGAATGCTTCGGCAGAAAGCCGGGTGGCCTTGAGGAAAAGATCACGAACCGGTGATTTCCGGGACGCGCCCCAGCGCGTGACACCCGTTTCGGTGGTCCCCGGTGCATGATGCCCCTTCACCCCCGGATCAGGCCGGCGCGATGTCGTGAACACCGACGACTCCCGCGCGCTCCCGGCGTGCCCGCCTGCCCGCACGGCGCACCGACCGCGTCTCCCGCCGGGCCCGGCGGGGCCCGGGGACCGGCCGCACCCCGCGGGTCGCCCGGGAAATCCCGAACCCCCGCGAACGGGCCCCGCTTTCGAACCGCCCCGGAGGGGGAAAGCGCACCGCCCACCCGACAACACAACAACGCGACGACACAATGCCAAATCGACAAATCAATGGAGAGATGCGGCGGTTCGGAAAAGCGATGTCCCGTTCCGGGAAAAGCTTTCCCGTCGCGCCGCGACCGGGAGTCCCGGGAACGGCGGCACCGGAACCGGTGCCGGCGCCCCCGCGGTCGTCCGGGCGGGCAGGCGGGCAGGCGGGCAGGCG
>NZ_VKHS01000864.1 GCF_014141525.1 Streptomyces calidiresistens | reverse complement strand
GTACCGGGGAGGACGGCGGGCGGGGCGCGGGCGGCGACATCGTCGCCGCCCGCGGCGACCGGATCGTCTGCGCCTGAACCACCGCGGCGCCACCCATCGGCACGTCCGGGGCCCGACACGGCGGGCCCCGGCCGTGCCGGCGGCCCGTCACCCGGGCCCGCCGACACGGCCGTCGGGCCGGCGCCGGTTCACCGGGGGAGACCCGCCGGAAGGGCCCCGGGGGGAGGGCTCCGGGTCAGCGAACGGTCACGAACCCGTCGACCGGGCGCGGGGGCCGGGGCCGGGGCGCGGCGGCCGGGTACCCGATCGCCACGGCACCCATCGGGTCCCAGTCCTCCGGCAGTTCCAGGACCTCCCGCACCACCGGTCGGCAGAACATCGTGGAGGACACCCAGGCCGACCCCAGCCCCTCGCCGGCCAGCGCCACCAGGAAGTTCTGCACCCCGGCCCCGACCGCGACGACGAACATCTCCCGCTCGGCGGTCGAGCGCCGCTCGTCGGGGTAGCGGTGGGCGCCGTCGGCGACCAGACAGGGCACGGCCAGGAACGGTGCCCGGCGCAGCACGTCCCCGCGGCGGATCCGGCGCTCGATCGCCTCCGGCGAGCGGCCGTCGGCCCGCAGGTCGGCGATCCACGCCTCGCGCATGGCGTCCAGCAGCTTCTCCCGGGCGGCCGGCGACTCCAGCAGCACGAACCGCCACGGCGTGGTGTGGTGGGGGGCGGGCGCGGTCAGGGCGGCGGCCACCGCGCGGCGGACCGCCGCCGGATCCACCGGGGCGTCGGCGGCGAACTCCCGGACGGTGCGGCGCAGGGTCACCGCCTCCCGCACCGCCTCGGAGGTGCCCAGTCGGAACATGTCCCGCCCCGCGTCCCGGACCAGGTCGCGGGCGGAGGGTTCCACCGGGGCCCCGTCGGCGCCGTCCCCGGCGATCGTCACGTGCTCGGCCAGTCCCCGGATCACGGCCACCGGCCGCCCCTCGGCCTTCCCCTTGACCAGATCACCGGCGCCGGCGAGTTCGTCGGCGATCGCGGTGACCGTCACACCCAGCGGGTTGCCGTGGGTGTCGGTGCCGCCGCGCAGGTCGTCCAGCACGCGCACGCCGGCCGCGCCGATCGCCACGTCGGTCTGCCCTTCCCGCCAGGGCCGGCCGAAGGTGTCGCTGACCACGACCCCGACCTCCACCCCCAACCGTTCGCGCAGGCCGTCGCGGATCCGCCGGGCCGAGGCGTCGGGGTCGGTGGGCAGCAACAGCACGGTGCCCGGAGGGGTGTTGGAGGCGTCCACGCCGGCGGCGGCCATGACGAATCCGTGCCGGGACTCCACGATGCGGGCGGCACCGCGTCGGGCCACCACCCGAACCGTCTCGGCGTCCACGGCCGCCTCCCGGTCGTCGGCGCGGACCACCCGCCCCTCCGCCTTGCTGATGATCTTGGATGTGACGACCAGCACGTCCCCGTCCTCGGGGCGGGGCTGTCCGGGAGCGGTCAACGCGGCGGCGATCAGCTCCGCGGGATCGTCCCCGGGACGCACCTCGGGCATGCCGGGCGGGGCCCACACGCGGTACTCCGCAGCGCGGCTCACGCGCGCACCTCCTCGGCCAGCGCCAGTGCCTCACGGGCCATCGCGGCGGTGGCCTCCTCGTCGCTCATCAGCAGCGGGACGGCGCGGCAGCGCACCCCACCCGCCTCGATCTCCGGCACCGCGTCCGCGTCCACGGTGTCCACCAGCCAGCCGTCCAGCAGCCCGGCGCCGTAGTGCGCCGCCACGCCGGGAGCGGTGGCGGGCACGCCGATGGCGGCCAGCACCCGGTCGGCCATGCCGCGCACCGGTGCCCCGCCGATGACGGGGGAGAGCCCGACCACGGGGGCGCCGGCGTCGGCCACGGCCTCCCGGATGCCGGGTACGGACAGGATGGTGCCGATGCTCACCACCGGGTTGGAGGGCGGGAAGAGGATCACGTCCGCCTTCTCCAGTGCCTCCAGGACACCGGGGGCGGGAGCGGCCTGCTCGGCGCCCACCGGGACCACGGCACGGGCGGGCACCGAGGCGCGCATCCGCACCCAGTACTCCTGGAAGTGCACCGCGCGCCGGCGCACCGAGTCGTCCCCCGCGCCGCTCTCCCCGCCGTCGCCCCTGTCTCTTATACACCTCTGAT
>NZ_VKHS01000863.1 GCF_014141525.1 Streptomyces calidiresistens | reverse complement strand
CGAGGGGGCCGGGCCCCGCCCGGTGCGGTGGCCGCGTTCGGCGGTGCCGGGTCGGTCAGCCGGCGGTACCGGTGACGGTGTTGCCGGAGCGGGTGAGGGTGTAGGTCACGGTGTCGCCGCTCCAGAAGTGGAAGGTGAGGTTGACCGTGGAGTCGTCCCGCACGCCGTTGAAGAAGGCCGAGGGCAGGGTGATCCGCCCGGCCTCGTAGTCGGGCGAGAAGGCGGCCTCGAACTCCTTGAAGGAGGTCCAGTCGTGCGGGCCGGCGTTGCCGCCGTCGGCGTAGACGGCCTCCATGGTGGCGAGTTGGTCGCCGTTGAACCGGGTGGGGATGACCAGGGAGTTGGTGGTGCCGGAGGCGTTGGAGAGCTGCGGCGTCTCGTGGGTGATGATCCGCACGTCCCAGGGGGCGCCGCCGGAGAACTCCAGCGTCAGGGTGGCGTTGACGCCCTGGCCGCCGCGTGCGGTGAGGCGGGAGAGGGTGGCGGCGGAGATGGTGAGCCGGTCGCCGTTCAGGGTGTAGGCGGTGCCGCGCCTCAGTTCCCGGGAGCCGTGGCGGACGGCGGTGAGGGTGTGGCCGGCGGTGTCGAGGGTGATCTCCGCGTCGGTCACCGGGGCGGAGCCGCGCACGAAGATCTGGTCGGTGGAGGCGGTGGCCGAGGCGGTGGTCCAGCTGGTGGAGATCTGCCGGTACAGCGCCGGGTCGTTCCACTCCAGGGCGCGGCGGTCGAAGTGCTGGCCGTTGTCCCACCACATGGTGGTCAGGTCACGGATCCGCGCCTGGTGGCCGAAGTCCTCGAAGAACTTGAGCTTCTCCCCCTGCTGGACGGTGCCGGTGTGGCGGTCGAAGCCGAGGAGGCCGTACTCGCCGATGATCACCGGGATGCCGCGGGAGACGAAGGTGTCGTGGAGGCGGTCGAAGGTCTCGACCATGTCCCGGCGGGAGTCCTGTTCGTAGCGGGTGTGGCCGGCGACGTTCACGCTGAACGGCCAGAAGCCGTAGTAGTGGATGGTCGCGGCGAGGTGGGGGTCGTCCAGTTCGTCGAACGTCTCGACCAGTTCGTCCAGGCGTTCCTGCTCGTGGGCGGCGTGGAGGGTGGTGAGGACGAGGAGGCGGTCGGCGTTGTTGCCGCCGGAGTCGCGGACGATGCCGTGGAAGGTGGTGTTGAGGTCGTGCAGCAGTTCGGCGTCGTGGGCGGCGCCGGAGCTGCCCTCGAAGTAGGGCTCGTTGACGCTCTCGAAGCTCAGCTCGGGGGGCGCGTCGCGGAAGGTCTCGGCGATCTGTTCCCAGCTCGCGGTGTACCGGGCCATCACGGCGTCGTAGTCGCGCGGCAGGTTCATGACCCACTGCCACGAGTCGTGATGGATGTTGATCATCACGTGGAAGCCCTCGTCGAGGGCCTGGTCGACGACTTCCTCGACGCGGTCGAGGTGGGCCGGGTTGATGGTGTGATCCGGGGCGCCGCCCTGGTGGGCGTTCCAGGTCACGGGGATGCGGATGCTCTCGAACCCCTGCGCGCGGATGGCGGCCAGTTGTCGGCGGGTGACGCGGGGATTGCCCCAGGCGGTCTCGTCCTCGCCGACGGCGTCGAGGGTGTTGCCCAGGTTCCAGCCGGGCTGCATGGCGGCGACCATGTCCATGGCGGAGGTGCCGGCAGCGTCCCCGGTGGTCTCCCGGGGCGTCTCCTCGTCGGTGCCGTTCTCCCCCGCCGAGGCGGCGGGCGGGATGGCGGCGAGGCCGAGGATGACAGCCAGCGAGGTCAGGGCGGTGAGGAAACCTCGTGAACTGCTTTTCACGGTCGTCCTTTCGTATCGCGTGCGTGCGAGCGCGCCCGACGCGTCCGCTTCCGGACGACTCGCCGTTCCGCCCCCGTCGCCGGGCCCGCCCGGGGAGGGGCGGGATGCCGGACGCGTCACGGGATGCGCTCGCGGGGCTCGAACGCGTCGGACTCATCCCTCTCACCGGCGGGAACCGGGGTGACCCGGAGATGATCGAGTCGAACAAATTCGATTCGATTCCGACACATTTCAACGAACGTATATGCGAGGCGTGAACACGTCAATACAGGTGGGGTGGGTGTTGCGTGAGGCCGGGCGGGACGATCGGTGAAGGCCCGCCAGGTGCCTCCCCCGCCCCGAACGAGGGACCGCACCCGCG
>NZ_VKHS01000862.1 GCF_014141525.1 Streptomyces calidiresistens | reverse complement strand
GGATTGCGGAGGGGGAGGGGCCCGGCGGGGAGCACGCCGACCCGGGTGAACCGCCCGCCGCCGAGGGCCCCGCGGAGGACGACACGTCGGAGGACGAGGCGTTCGTGGCGAGCCTGGACGCGGCGGCCGGCATCGCCACGGCCCGCCTGCTCTGCCACCGGGACACCTGGCAGTTCCTGCTCGAACACACCGTCCGCCACCCGCACTTCCGGGTCCCGGACCGCGTCACCGACCTCGCCGGCGGGCGCACCGAGGCGTTCCTCTCCGGCCGCTCGCTGCTCGCCGTCCTGGTGACCACGCGCGACCTCCAGCGGAACGGGGCGGCGGACCCCGTCGGCCGGGCCCTCGCCGGCACCGTGCACCAACGCGCCCGGCGGGCCGTGGCCGGCACCGGCGCCCCGGTCGGCGAGGCCGACTCCGGGAGCCACGCGGACGCCGACGTCATCACCATCGTGCTCGACGACCGCCCGACGACCAACGGGGGTTGACGCCCCACCCGCCGGTCGGTTCCCGGGCCGGCCGGCGGGGCCGAGGCGGTAATACCCGGGACACCGCACCGGGCTCCGACGCATCATCGGGGGATGGATGTCGTGAAACTCCTGGAGGCCGCGGCGCTCCTGGTGCCGCAGGGCACCGCCACGGAGAACGACCTGACGGTGGACGACGTGTGGGACTACCTCGTCCACGACGAGTGGGAGATCGCCCTCGACCTGTTGGAGGAACTCGGCGACCTCCCGGCGCCGCTTCCGCCCGCCTTCTGGGCCTCCCTCCTCACGGCCGCCGAGGAGATGCGCCTGGAAGGGAGCGCGGAGTGGTGCCGCCGGCGCCTGCGGGAGGCCCGGCACGGTGTCATCCGGGCCGATCCCACCCTCCGCCCGCCGGGGGAGACCCGACGGCGGACCCCCATGGGCGGGGCCGGAGTCCTGCGTCCCATGTGGGACATCGGGAACCGGGCGCCCACCGGCGAACCGACATGGAACATCGCGGCATTGTGGGTGGAGGAGCGCGTCTTTCTCGAACCGGGGGACCGGGCCGTCGTGCGCCTCGCCCCGCTCGACCGCTCGCGGTGGCGGCATCTGCGTCCCGGACAGGTGATCACCATGTACGAGGACCGGACGGCGGTGGTCCCGGAGGTCACGCGACCCGTCGGCGGACCCGGCGGGGCACCGGACGTCGGGGCCACGGGGTGACGCCCGCCGGTTCCGGTGTCGGCGGCCCGGGCTAGAGTCGTCGCCCACATCCGGCCGGAGGATCCCGGCCGGGCCGGTCGCGGGGGACGGGGACGACGGGGACATGGACGGCGGGCACGGGGAACGGGCGGACGGGGGCATCCGGCAGCCCGGCTACGAGGTTCTGGAGGTGCTGGGCCGGGGCGGTTTCGCCACCGTGCACCGGGCCCGTCAGCTCTCCATGGACCGGGAGGTGGCGCTGCGGATCGACGGCCGACAACTCCTCTCCGAGCGGGACCGCAAGCGCTTCCTGCGCGAGGTGACCGCCGCCGGGCGGTTGTCGGACCACCCCCACGTGGTGGCCGTCCACGACGCCGGGGTGCGGGAGGACGGACACCCCTATCTGGTGCTGGAGCTGTGCCCCGGTGGGTCGCTGGCCGACCGGCTCGCCCGCACCGGCCCGCTGCCCGTCGCGGAAGCCCGCGACATCGGCGTCGCGCTCGCCGACGCGCTGGCCGCCGCCCACGCGGCCGGGGTGCTGCACCGCGACATCAAGCCCGGCAACGTCATGATCAACCGCTACGGGGGTGTCGCCCTCACCGACTTCGGGCTCGCCGCCCTGCCCCGCCCCGGTCACGACCTGTCGGTCACCCGCGAGGCGCTGACCCCGGCGTACGCGCCGCCGGAGGCGTTCCGGCTGGTCGAGCCCTCCGCCGCCGGGGACGTGTACTCCCTGGCCGCCACCGTGCACGCCCTGCTGTGCGGCAGGCCCCCGCACTTCCCCGAGGACGGGGGCGAGCCGAGCCTCGCCGAGATCATCGTCCGGCAGACCCAACCCCTGCCCGACCTGCCGGGAGTGCCGGCCGATCTGATGGCCGTCCTGCGCCGGGCGCTGGCCGCCGACCCGGCCGAACGGACCATCGACGCCGCCGGGTTCCGGGACGCCCTGGCCGCCGCAGACCTCGGGTCGGCCCCGGTCGCCCCCGCCCC
>NZ_VKHS01000861.1 GCF_014141525.1 Streptomyces calidiresistens | reverse complement strand
GAGATGGCGATGGCGGCGTCGGCGAGGGTCGCCGAGGGCTCGGAGGACACGGGAGTGGAGGACACGGGACCTCTTCTCGCGGAGGGACGGACGAAGCGGGTGGTGCGGGAAGCACGGAAAAGCTAATGCATTGAATCTCATCCATCCATTAGTGGCGAACGAGTTGCGCCACCGGGCAGCATGGGGCGATGGACGATGCCGGGCTCCGGGAGGACAGTGGGTCGGCGGTGGACGGGCTTCCCCTCACGGGGGAGCCGTTGCCGCTCGACCTGATCAACACGACGTACATCCGGGGTGGACTGCGCGGTCACCCGATGGACGCGCTCACCGCTCCCCACGACCTCGCGCGGTGGCTCCACCTGCACCGCGACTCGTTCGACGGCTCGGAACAGGGGTCCCTCGCCGGCGTGGGCGCGGAGCACCTGGAGATGTTCCGGACGCTCCGCGGGGCCCTCCGGGAGCTGTTCTCGGCCCGGGTCTCGGGCCGGCGACCGGAGCGGGCGGACGTCCGGGTGGTGAACGAGGCGGCCCGGGGAGCGGCCGGATGGCGGGAACTGGAGCCGGACGCCTCGTTCACCGCCGTTTCCCGCCGGCTGGAAACCGACCCCCTGAGGGTCGTACTGGGGGAGGTGGCGACCCGGGGGATCGACCTCCTCGCCGGGCCGGAGGCCGCACGGGTGCGAGCCTGTCCGGCCCCGGGGTGTGTCCTGTACTTCCTGGGGAACCACCCGCGCCGGGAATGGTGCACCCCGGGGTGCGGGAACCGGGTGCGGGTGGCCCGGCACGGTCGGCGCCGGGTGACGGACGCCGACCGTACCGGGCCGGGGAGCGGAGGGGTCAGTTGAGGATGCTCGCGTACACCTCGTCCGCGACGCGCGAGCCCAGGGCGAGACCGGCGGAGTTGTCCCACTCGAAGTGGACACCCAGGTACTTGCGGCTGTCCGCCTTCTCCTGCGCGGCGGCGGAGAAGCTCGGGAAGGAGCGGGTCACACCCTTGGCGTACGGGTCGTCGGTGCCGCCGCTGAAGGCGAGGTCGTCGCGCCCGAAGAAGTTCTCCATGGCGCCGGCCCAGGCGGCCACGACACCGGAGTGACCGGAGACGTAGGCGGGGAAGCTGGGGGAGAAGCTGACGCCGGCGTGGTTCTTGGACAGGGGCTCCCAGGTCGGGTCGGCGACGATCCACGGATTGGGGGCCTGGTCCGCGAGGGTGATGGCGTGGGCCGGGCGCCACAGGTCCCAGTCGGTGGCGTACTTGGAGTCCCAGATGGCGATGGCGGCGTCGGCGAGGGTCGCCGAGGTCAGGGCGAAGAGGCGGGCGCTGTCGAAGGAGTCGCCGTTGGGGCGGTGCTGCCGGTAGATCTCGATGGTGTGGTCGAACTGCTGGCCCACCGGCTTGTAGGTGCCGTCGAGGTCGTTCGCCCAGTAGTGGGCGATCTCGGTCTGCTCGGCGGTGCGGACGGTGGAGTGCTTGCCGCCGATCTCCTTGATCTCGTTGACCTGGGCCGCGTACTCGGGGCTGGCCAGCATCTCCTCCGCGGTCGCGAAGCCGCCGGGCGGGCCGGGCCGGAACTGCGAACCGGACTTCAGCGCGAAGGGCTTGACGCCTCCCCAGTTGGGCGCACCGGCCCCGGCGCCGGGGGCGGGCCGCCAGTGGCCCGGCGCGACGGTCGGCACGTAGGGCGTGGTGTTGGTCGAACCGTCGCCCGTTCGGTGGCTGATCATGGTCCGGGCGGTGGTGGTGCCCAGCAGACGGCCGATGGTGCGCTCGTTGGCGGTGCCGACATCGGGCATCGAGAGGGCCGTCTGCAGCTTGGCGTCGAGGTCGGCCCGGGGGTAGTCGGGGAAGGCGCTGCGCAGCGTGGTGTAGGCGGCGTAGTCGATGGCCGTGTTCAGGGCCCCCGTGACGCCCTGCGCGTAGTCCCTCTTCACGAGGTAGGGCTCGCCGATGTCCCCGATGGAGTTGACGGCGTCGTAGATCGCCAGGTCCATCATGGCGGCGCCCCGGGTCAGGGGGCCGGGGGTGCCACCGTGCTGCCGGAAGATGTCCAGCACCACGGTGTTCCAGTACAGCACGTGATCGTTGTCGCCCCGCGCGGTGTGCGGGGCGACGGGGGCGGACGTCGGGGCGGGCGCGGCGAGAGCCGGGGTGGTGGAGGCGACGC
>NZ_VKHS01000860.1 GCF_014141525.1 Streptomyces calidiresistens | reverse complement strand
CCCCCGACCCGCCCGGCCGGCGTCGGGCGATTCGCCGGCACACCGTCGCCACCCCGCCGTGGCGGCCCCTTTCCACGGGAGTTTTCGTTGAACGATTCATCACCTGCCGTCTCCCTGGCCCAGTCCTCCCCCACCGTCGGCGCCTTCCGCGAGCGCGACGGCGCCCTGGAGTGGAGCGGCCGACAGGAAACCCTGCTGATCGAGCCGTGGGGGCCGGACGCGGTACGGGTTCGCGCGCGGCTCGGGGGTCCGGTGCTCGACGGCCTGCCCGGCGCGCTCGCCGCCGAGCGTCCCCCGGCTCCCGACGCCGCCGTGAAGATCGGGAACGGGACCGCCGTCCTGGTGAACGGCGCGGTCACCGCCGAGGTCGGTGCCGAGGGCATGATCCGCTTCCTGGACTCCACCACCGGCGGGGAACTGCTCGCCGAGGAGCGCGCGCACTTCTGGTGGCCGGGGCCCCGTCTGTACACCGCCACCGGCAACGGCTACCACCGGTTGGAGCAGCGGTTCGCCGCCCACCCGGACGAGAAGCTGTACGGCCTGGGTCAGCACCAGCACGGCCTGCTGGACCAGAAGGGCGTCGTGCTGGATCTGGTGCAGCGCAACGCCGAGGTCTCCATCCCGGTGCTGGTCTCCAGCCGGGGCTGGACGATGCTGTGGAACAACCCGGCCGTGGGGCGGGTGGAGCTGGCGGCCAACGGCACCCGCTGGGTCGCCGACAGCGCCCGCCAGATCGACTACTGGATCACCGCCGGTACCCCCGCCGACGGGCAGCGCCGGTACTCGGCGGTCACCGGCCGCACCCCGATGCTGCCGGAGTGGGCGGCCGGGTTCTGGCAGTGCAAGCTGCGCTACCGCACCCAGGAGGAACTGCTGGAGGTGGCGCGCGGGTACAAGCGGCGCGGGCTGCCGCTGGCCGCGATCGTCTGCGACTTCTTCCACTGGACGCACCTGGGCGAGTGGCGCTTCGACCCGGCCGAGTGGCCGGACCCGGCCGCGATGGTGCGGGAGCTGTCGGAGATGGGCACCACGCTGGTGGTCTCGGTGTGGCCGTCGGTCTCCCCGCTGAGCGAGAACCACCCCACGCTGGAGCAGCGCGGCTGGTTCATCGGTACCGAGTACGGTCCGATGGCGCACGCGGACTGGCCGGACAAGGAGGTCGCCGAGCCGGTGCAGGTGGCGTTCTACGACGCGACCAACCCGGAGGCACGGGAGTTCGTCTGGTCCCGGATCCGGGAGAACTACCTGGAGCCGTACGGCATCAAGGCGTTCTGGCTGGACGCCTGCGAGCCGGAACTCAAGCCGGGCTTCGCGGGCAACCACCGTTACCACGCCGGGCCGGGGCTGGAGGTCGCCAACCTCTACCCGCGCGAGAACGCCAGGGCCTTCCACGAGGGCCTGACCGCCGCGGGCGAGGAGACCATCACGCTGAACCGCTCGGCGTGGGCGGGCAGCCAGCGGCACGGCGCCGCCCTGTGGTCGGGGGACATCGGCACGGACTTCGCCACCCTGCGGCGGCAGATCGCGGCGGGCCTGAACACCGCCCTGTCCGGCATCCCGTGGTGGAACACCGACATCGGTGGCTTCCACGGCGGCGACCCGGACGACCCGGCGTACCGCGAGGTGATGGTGCGCTGGTTCCAGTTCGGCGCGTTCTCGCCGCTGATGCGCCTGCACGGCTTCCGGGACCCGGGGATGCCCCTGGGGCCGGACATGACCGGCGGGCCGAACGAGGTGTGGTCCTACGGCGAGGAGGCCGGCGCGATCCTGGAGGAGTACGTGCGGCTGCGCGAGCGGCTGCGCCCGTACGTCCTGGAGCAGATGCGGACGGCGCACACCGAGGGGCTGCCGGTGATGCGTCCGCTGTTCCTGGACTTCCCGGACGACGCGCGGACCTGGGGGATCGCCGACGCCTACCTCTTCGGTCCCGACGTGTTGGTGGCGCCGGTGCTGGAGGCGGGGGCACGCGAGCGCACGGTGTACCTGCCGGCGGGGGCGCGGTGGACCGACGCCTGGACCGGTGAGGAGTACGCGGGCGGTGCGGAGGTGACGGTGGCGGCGCCGCTGGAGCGGATCCCGCTGTTCCTGCGGGACGGGGCGGAACTGCCGCTGCGCGCCGGCTGAGGGACCGGGCGCCGTTCCGGGACGGGGGTTCGGGACGGGGG
>NZ_VKHS01000086.1 GCF_014141525.1 Streptomyces calidiresistens | reverse complement strand
GGACACAGCCACCGGGCCCCGCCCCCGACCCGGAACGGTAACGGCCCCGGAGCCGACCGGGTACGGCCCCTAGGGGCGGGGAGGCACCCCGGGGGTCGGGGTCATCCCGACGGAGGACACCGGAACGCGACCCGGGGCCGATGCCCGTGATCCCCCTCCCGGGGTGGAATGGGGTTATTCGGAGGACGACCGGGGGACGAGGTCGCCGAGAGAGGGAGTTGGGCATCATGGCAGCGAAGACGGGTCTGCGTCGGGTGGGGATTCCGCTGGCGGTCGTCGTCGGGATCTCCGCGATCGGCGCCGGTGTGTACCCCGCGCTCGCGGGGGAGCGGGGACCGGAGCTGCCGGAGGTCGGTGTCGACGAACTCATGGTGCGCATCGTCGAGTCCGAGACCGAGCAGCTCTCGGGCACGATCCGGGTGCGCAGCGGGTTCGACGTGCCGGGCGTCAGCGAGCTGGCCCGCTCCATGGGCGGCCCCGCCGGCCACCTGGCCGGGCTGGCCACCGGCAACAACACCCTGCGGATCGCCGTGGACGGCCCGGAGCGGCAGCGCCTGGTCATCGCCGAGGGCGACGAGGAGTTCAGCGTCTTCCACGTCGAGGGCGAGGTGTGGATGTACGACGGCACCTCGAACACCGCCTACCACGCCGTCCTGCCGCGCGAGGAGTGGGAGGCGGCCCTGGAGGAGTACGAGGACCGCGACCCGGGCGCAGCGCACGAGGAGTTGGGCGGCCTGACCCCGCAGGAGGCGGCCCGCCAGTTCCTGGAGGCGGCCGGTGAGCACGCCGAGATCACCGTGGACGGCACCGCCCGGGTGGCCGGCCGGGAGGCGTACGAGATCCTGGTCGTCCCCACCGGTGAGGAGGCACGCGCCGCCGCCGCCGAGACCCCGATGGGTGCGATGGAGTCGGTGCGGATCGCCGTGGACGCCGAGACCGGCGTGCCGCTGGCGGTCACCGTGGAGGGCACCGACCGGCCGCTGCTGGACATCGCCTTCTCCCGGATCAGCTACGAGAAGCCGGCCGGCGGCAGCTTCGACTTCACGCCCCCGGCGGACGCCGAGATCGTGGACCTCAACGAGCCGGGCGCCCTGGACGACCTCGCCCTCCCCGGCCTGTTCGGCGGCGGCCTCTTCGCGGACGAGCACGGCGCGTACGACGCCCTGGAGGGCTGAGCCACCGCGACCCGACCGGGATCCACCGGGCCGGGTCTCCGGCACACCCCGCCGCCCGGCGGGACGCGGCCCCGGAACCCCCTCGACGGGGGCCGGCCGGGGCCTCACGGCACGTCGTCGGGAAGCGGGCCGTGAGGCACGCTCAACACGCACTGCGGGCAGGCGTAGAGGATGAAACCCGGTCCGCTCATGGTCTGCACGTAGCGAACCGGGGTGGGCGCGGTGGTGCGGCGCTCGCAGTTGCAGCACACCACCCCGCCGGCGGGAGCCGGGGCGAGGTCGTCGTCCCGGGGGGTCCCTCCGTCCGCTGTGTCCGCGCCGCCGGAGAGGGCGGCCCCGGGGCCCCCGGCGGTCTCCCCGGCCGCCGGGACGCCGGGCCCGCTCAACCCGGCCGGTCCCTCCGGCGCGGGAGTGCCCCGGTGCCTGCCGGAGGAGGGGGCCGGGGACGGGAAAGGGCCGGGGAAACCCGGCCCGTGGGGAGGGCGTGAGCGCACCGGGAACGGCTCCCCGGGCACCGGCCGGAGTTCCGGCGGCCGGGACACGGGCCCCTCCGGAAAGTCGGCTTCCCCGAAGGCGTCCTCGGTCGCCCCCGGGTCACCGGCCCCGCTTTTCACGCCCCGTCACCGACGAGCGGGAACGGACCGGGCCCCCGACGGTCTTCCGCCGGCCCCCTCCGATCACTCGTCAGGGTCATCGTGAACTCCCGTTCCTCCAGGGGCGCGTGATGCGGCGATCGGCCACGCGCTGGCGCAGGCAACGGCGCCCCGCCGGGCCGGTGGACCGGACACGACCGGCCGACCGGCAACCCGGGCCGCGCCCGGTGTGCGCGGGGCGGGCGTAGCGGCAACGCGAGCAACCTCTCACAGGTCATCAGGATATGACTCCGAGCACCCGGTGGTCTCCCCTTCGGCGCGAGATCCCGCTCACCGGGCAGGTATCGGACGCGGGCGGGTATCGGCCGGGCACGGTGTGCGCGGAAACCCGTGACGCCCACCGTCCGGGGCGGGTGTCACGGATGGAGTCCTTCCGGGGGCCGGGGTGCGCGTTCGTGTTCCCGGTCAGCCCTCGTGCGGCACCCGGGGGCGGGTGACCGGTACGACGGTGAGGAGACCATCCAGCCCTTTGAAGTCGTCGGGGTTGGTGGTGAAGAGGGGGAGATCCGCCGCCACGGCGATGGCGGCGATCAAGCGCCCGGTGCCTCCCGTGCCGTGGGTGGTGAAGGGGCGTTGTGGGACTCCTTCGGTCGGGAACGCGGCGATCGGCCGCGAGGTGCCCGACCGGGGTGGCGATGGGGCACGACCTCCTTGCCGCGCCCCTTTGGCGGGGGCGGAGGGTCAGCCGGGGTGCTCGCCGTTGCGCATCAGCAGCCGGCCCCGGCGGAACCGCTCCCCCTCGCACGGCTCCCGCAACATCCGGCCGATCTCGACGAACCCGGCCTCGCGGGCCGACGCCGCGAGGCCGTCGATCGGCCACCGGTGGGCCGTCGTCACCTTGTGGTCGAACGCCGCCACCGGCCCGCCCCCCGACTCGAAGAAGCCGAGCAGGAGATGACCGCCGGGGGCGAGCATCCGCCGGAAGCCGGCGAGGTACGAGGGCACCTCCGGCGGTGGGAGGTGGATGAGCGAGTACCAGGACACGATGCCCCGCAGCCGGCCGTCGGCGAGGCCCGGGGCGAGCATGGAACCCACCTCGAACCGCAGGTCCGGGTACGCCTCGCGGGCCAGGGCGATCATCGCCGGGGACAGGTCGATGCCGAAGGCGTCCAGCCCGAGGTCCCGCAGGTGCGCGGTCACCCATCCGGGCCCGCAGCCCATGTCGGCGACGGGCCCGCCCCCGGCGGTCCGCACGAGTTCGGCGAAGGCGGCGAGCACCGCGCGATCCAACGGCAGGCCGTCGAGCGCGTCGCGGACGAGTTCGGCGTACCGCACGGCCACGGCGTCGTACGCCTGCGCCGTGGCACGGAGGTGGGAGGGGGAGTCGATCACGAACGAGCACAGTAGGGCTTCGGGGCGTCGCGCCGCCGCCCGTTTCCCCGCCCGGGGCGCCGGATGGAGGGTTTCCGGCCGGCCCGGGCGAGTGCCGCCGCGCGCCCGGGCGGAGGCGCGGCGGGGGGATCAGACTCCGCCCGCCCTGAGCCCCGTCACGAACGAGGCGAACGAGGCGGCGGGCAGTACGAGCGCCGGACCTTGGGGGTGCTTGGAGTCCCGGACGGGAACCACGCCGAGGGAGCCGGCGAGATTGGCCGCCACCTCGACGCAGGCGCCGCCGTTCTCGCTGTGGGAGGACGTGAACCAGAGCGGGGATTCGGTCGTCACGAGATGCCCTTTCGTAGCTGCTCGATCATGTCCACGGATGCCGCCTGTGAGAGAGCTTCGGCTTGTAGTTGATGGTAGGCAGTCAACAGCGCCACCACCGAGGCCGTTTCCCGTTCGAGCCGGCCACGTTGTGCGGATTCCGCGTAGGAGAGAAGCGAACGATTGTCCATCGTCAGGATGTAGAGCGGCAGGGTGAGCGGTCGGCGATCACCCATCGCGAAGGGAGCGACCTGGAGCACGGTGTTCGGTAGCGCCGCGAAGTCGATCAGCCGGGCGAACTGGTCGTCCATGACGGTGGGTCCACCCACGGGTCTTCTGAGACAGCTCTCGTCCAACACGACGAAGAGCAGGGGTGGCGGCGTGCGTTGGAGGACCGCCTGGCGCTTCCCGATCAGCGCGAGACGTTCCTCTCCCTGCTCGGGGGTGATCGCCCCTCGCTCGACCGCGCGGGCGGTGAGCGCCGAGGTGTACTCGGGCGTCTGGAGGACCCCCGGAATGACGCCCACCTCGTAAAGCCTGAGCTCCACGGCCCGTGCCTCGTGGGTGACGTACTCCGGGAACCCTTCCAGCAGGGCCGTCTGACGCAGGGCCATGCTCTGGCGTTCCAGGCTGTCCCCCGTGCGGAACGCCCTGTCCGCACTTGCGGCGAAACGTTTGGTTGGAGGACGGCGACCGGTTTCCACGGCCGAGACGTGGGTGCCGGTGCACCCGATCCGCTCGGCCAATTCCTCCTGTGTCCACCCCCGCTCGTCGCGCAGTCTGCGCAAACGTTCCCCGAAGGCCGCGCAGGGGGAGCTGTCGGGGTCGAGTTCCTTGCGGTTCACCATGGCGGATCCCATCTCTGCGAGCGGAAAACGCAAGTTGAGCGAGCCCTCACGGTAGGCGACCCTGATTCCCCTTGGTAGTGCTTTCGCTACGGAGAGGAATTTCCGTGTGTGCTCACAACCCTTCCCCCGGGCTCCCCGAACCTCCGTCCGTCCCGTCCGGTGACGTGCTGCCGGAGCATGAGGAGAACCGCGCCTCGCCCCGCCGGACCGACGGGGCGGAGGCTTCCCCGCACCCACCCCACCCGGCACCGGCGGAGGAGGGGTGCCGCCCCGCCGATCCGTCTTCTCTCGCCGAACTCCGCAGGCAACAGGCTGTGTTGGCCGAGGCGGTCGAGGCCCACTTCCGTGAGTTGGGGGCCCGGTGAGCCGCTCCGTCCACCGCTTCCGGGAGTACGTCATCGAGCCGGACACCGAACCGGACGCCGAGGCGATCACCTTCACCGTGCACTGCGCGGTGTGCGGAAGGGCCGGCCCGACGGCGGAGACCACCGACGCGGCCGGCGAGTGGATCGTCACCCACCTCGGGGAGAAACCCGAACACCTGTCGTACCGCGAGGTCGTCACCCGCCCCTACCGGGCCATCCCGGGGGAGTGGCGGTGAAGACGCCGGAAGGACGGTCGGGGCGGACCCTCCTCGTGCCCCCTTCGGGGAAGTGGGGAACGGCGGGGATCCCCTTTCCTCGCGGGGCCTGCCCGCCGGGACGCCCGATCCCGTGGTGTGACCGCTCCCGGGAATCGGATGCCCGGGCGGTCGGGGTCCGCCGGCCGCCGCGGGTTCCGAGGCCGCCGAATCATCCGGTTGACCCCGTGCCACGCGGGCGACGGGAGGTGCAGACTCGTCGCATGGCGGACATGAGGGCTTTCCGGGAGGCGGTCACCGGCTGGGCGGCGGGTGGCCCCGAGGGACCGGCACGCGACCTGGCGGAAAGCTCGGGGGTGCGGATCGCGGTGCTCGTGGAAGGACTGAGCGACCTCGCGGCCGTCGAGGCACTGGCCGAACGACGCGGCCGGGACCTGGCGGCCGGGGGAGTGTGCGTGGTGCCGATGGGCGGGGCGATGAGCGTCGGTGGTTACGCCGCCCTCCTGGGGCCGCCCGGCCTCGGCCTGCGCCTGGTGGGCCTGTGCGACGAGGGCGAACGGGGTTTCTACGAACGCGGTCTGAGACGGGCGGGAGCGCCGCTGCGGGACATCCACGTGTGCCGGGCGGACCTGGAGGACGAACTCCTCCGCGCGCTCGGCATACCGGGGGTCGAGGAAATCTTCCGCGCCGAGGGCGACTTCCGTTCCTGGCAGACCTTCCGGCACCAACCCGCCCAGCACGACCGGTCCCCGCATCAGCAGGCGCGGCGCTTCCTCGGCACCAGGAAGGGCCGCAAGATCCGCTACGGCCGGCTTCTGGTCGAGGCCCTCGCCCCGGACCGGACACCGCCCCCGTTCGACGACCTTCTCGCGAGCCTGTGAGGCCGCGAACGAACCCACGCTTCGAGCGCTCACCGGCTGCCGGTACGAGCGGTACGGGTGGCGTGGGCACGTACTCGGTCGGCCCTTCCGGGGGCTTCACCGAAACCACGCGCTCCACCGTGGGCCCGGGGGCGTTTCCGTCTGCCCGGCCGATACGCCGGGGCGGGAGGTGGCCATGAATCGGTTTCGCGGGCTCGTGGCCGACTTCGGGACGACCGACGATCCCTTGACCCGGGGCGAGGTGGAGGCGGCCCGTGTTCTGCTCCGCCGTGACGGCGGTGGGCCACTGCACGAGGTCCGGCCCGCCGGGCCCGGACGGCGAGAGCCTTCGTCGGAGGAGACCGTTCGCCCACTCCGCGGGCCCCGGATCGACGAGGTCGTCGAGGTGTGATCACCCCCGGGGCCGTGCCCTCCGGAACGGCCCCGGCCGGGGCTGATCACCTCTCCCGCGTGAGGGCCGGGTTCTCGTCCGAACGGGAATCCCGGACCCCGACGGTCCGGTCAGCCGAGGCGGAGCAGCAGGGCCTCGCAGGCCTCCTCGCAGCGACGGCAGGCCTCGGCGCAGTGCCGGCAGTGCTCGTGCATCTCCGCGTGGCGTTCGCATTCGTCGGCGCAGGTGCGGCAGGCGGTCAGACAGGCCTGGACGACCGCCCGGGTCAGATGGGCGTCGTAGCCGGTGTGCCGGGAGAGCACGGAGGCCGTGGCGGTGCACACGTCGGCGCAGTCCATGTTGGTGCGGATGCACTTGGACAGTTCGCCGAGGTTCTCCTCCGACAGACAGGCGTCGGCACAGGCGGTACACGCCTGGGCGCAGGCCACGCACTCCTCGATGCAGCGGGCCAGTGCCTCCCGGTCCACGTCGCCGAGGTCGGCCGGGTAGGTGTCGAGCATTTCCTTCACCACGGTGGTCATGTCGGTCCTCGCGATCCCGGCGGGACGGGCACGACCGTTCGCCGCGCCGGGAACATCCCGCCGACACCGGGTCGGGTGACCGGTGGGACGGGGGACAAACCCCGGCGAAGACGGCGTTTTCCGGCCATCACCGGTGTCAGGTGGCGCAGAACTCGTTGCCCTCCGGGTCGGCCATGATCACCCAGCGACCGGCCGGCCCCTGGTCCACCTCGCGCAGCACCCGGGCGCCGAGCCCTTCCAGTCTCCTCACCAGGGCGGCGAGGCGTTCGGGGTCGCCGTGCGCCTCCTGCACGTCGATGTGCAGGCGGTTCTTGACCGTCTTGGCCTCCGGGACGTGCTGGAAGAGCACCCGACGACCCAGGCCGATGCCGGAGCGCGGATCGACGGGATCCTCGGGGTGCCGGATCCCGGCGTAGTCGCGCCAGGTGCGGCGTCCGCCGTGTTCCACCAGCTCGTCACCGGTGATGTGGCCGGCCGCGAGCAGGTTCTCGATGAGCGGCGACACGTCCTCCACCTCGTACCCGAGCGCGCCGGCCCAGAAGTCCGCGAGGCGGTTCGCGTCGTCGGCGTCGAAGACGACTTTCCACGTGGTATCCATGTAACCCTTTATAGTGGTTACGTGATGGAGGCCACAACCGGAATGGCGATGCGCACCGCGAGCGGTGCGCCCTACCGCTTCGACGCCGGGGCGCTGTGCCTGGAGTTGCTGATCACCGGCGGGCCCGGCCCCTACGACCGGTACGAGAGCCTCCACGCCCCCGAGGGCGTGCGGCGCTGGGTCGCCGAGTGCCGGCTCGACCCCCGCCCGGGGGTCGCCGTCGGGCCGGACGACCCCGCCGCCCTGCGGCGGCTGCGGGACGCCCTGTGGCGGCTGGCCTCGGCACGGGCCGGAGCCGTCGATCCGCCCATCGGCCCGCCGACCGACGGAGACCGGGCGGTGCTCAACGAGGCCGCCGCCGGACCGCCGCTGGTCACCCTGCTGGGGCCCGGGAACGAGCGGATCGCCGCGCCCGGCGCGGACGTCCCCCGACTGATGACCGAGATCGCCCGGGACGCCGTGGATCTGCTCGGCGGACCGCGTGGGGACCGGCTGCGGGAGTGCGCGGGGGAGCGGTGCCGACTGCTGTACCTGGACCTGTCCCGCCCCGGCCGACGCCGCTGGTGCGCGATGGCGAACTGCGGCAACCGGCACAAGGTGCGCGCCCACCGCGCCCGGGGCGGGGAGGGGTGACCGGGGTCGGGAACACGCCGGTGCCCGCCGCCGCCCCGCGAACGCGGGACGCCGGCGGGCACCGGGGGACGGCGGGCCCAGACGGCCGGAGGGGTCAGCCCTTGAGGCGCTGGGTGAAGCGGATCATGTTGCCGGACGGGTCGCGGAAGGCGCAGTCCCGCACCCCGTACGGCTGATCCATCGGCTCCTGCATCACCTCTCCACCGGCGGCCCGGACGCGCTCGAAGGTGGCGTCACAGTCGTCGGTCGCGAAGATCACGGCCCGCAGCATCCCCTTGGCCAGCAGCTCCGCCATGGTCCGCCGGTCCTCGTCCGAGGCGTTCGGGTCGGCGAGCGGCGGCTCCAGCACGATCTCCACGTCGGGCTGCGACGGCGACCCGATGGTCACCCACCGCATCCCCTCGAACCCGACGTCGTTGCGCACCTCCAGCCCCAGCGCGTCCCGGTAGAAGGCGAGCGCCTTGTCGTGGTCGTCGACGGCGATGAAGCACTGCGAGAGTTTGATGTCCATGCCGATCACGCTACGACCGGACGGGGCCGCCGGGCTTCTCCGTTCCTGACCGGTCGGGTGAAAACCTTGGCGACGCAGGGTGGGACCGCAGAGCCCTCGGAGTGGTCGCGGGCGCGATAGGCGCTCGGACTCTCGCCGACCAGCTCGGTGAACCGCGAGCTGAACGACCCCAGCGAGGTACAGCCCACCGCCATGCAGACCTCCGTCACCGACAGGTCCCCGCGCCGCAGCAGCGCCTTGGCCCGCTCGATCCGGCGGGTCATGAGGTAGTTGTACGGCGTCTCGCCGAAGGCGGCGCGGAAGCTGCGGGAGAAGTGGCCGGGCGACATGTGGGCGACCCGGGCCAGAGCCGGGACGTCGAGCGGCTCCGCGTAGTCGCGGTCCATCAGGTCACGGGTCCGGCGCAGCCGTGCCAGGTCCGACAGCATCATCCACCCAGCATCCCACCCCCCACCGACACCGCCGGGGGACACGCGGCGGCGGGGGCCCACCCCTCGCAGGGGTGATGAGGACCGCCGCCGAGGCCGGTGGGCAGGCGTGGCAGCTCCTGTTGCTACCCCTCACAGGGGTGATGAGGACCCTCGACCCGACACTCCCGGAGGAGACCGACACCCCGTTGCTACCCCTCACAGGGGTGATGAGGACACGTGGACGTGGCGCAACTCCAGGCGCAGGTGGACATGTTGCTACCCCTCACAGGGGTGATGAGGACGCACGACTTCCTGTGGCACATGTATGCCGCCGCCCGTTGCTACCCCTCACAGGGGTGATGAGGACCGCCCCCACCTGACCCTCAGCACGGACGGTTTCGCCGGTTGCTACCCCTCACAGGGGTGATGAGGACCCCATTGTGAAGGTCCAGGTGGGGTGGGGTCGAGAGGGCGAGGCAGAGGCCGATTTTTCAGCGGACCTCCGGTCGTGCGCGAAACCCCGGAGAGTCGCTGAAATCCGGACCGCCCCACCCCCGCCGCGCCTCAACCGCGTTGCGCCGCCGAGCCGGCGTCGGCGCCGGTCCCGGCGCCTCCCGGACCGCCCGCGTCGGCCCCCGCCGGGATGCCGCCGGCCACGGCCGTCGCCTCCGGCGGGCCGGTGGGTGCGCTCTCGGCCAGCCGCGCCCCGGCTGCCCGCCCGGCTTCCCGCAGGGCGGCCCGCGAGCGGCGGGCCTGCCGCAGCACGTCCCAGGTGAGGATGGTCAGCGCGGTCCACACCATCAGGAAGCCGATCCACCGCTCCGGCGGCATCTCCTCGCCGAAGGCCAGCAGGCCGAGCAGGAACATGGTGGACGGTGCGATGTACTGCATCAGGCCGACCGTGGAGAGCGGGACGCGGACCGCCGCAGCGCCGAAGAAGATCAGCGGCAGCGCGGTGGCCAGGCCGCTGCCGATCAGCAGCAGGGTGTGGCCGGCGCCCTCGGCGACGAAGCTCGACTCGCCGCGCGCGGTCAGCAGGATCACGAAGCCCAGTGCGGGGAGGAACTGGAGGGCGGCGTCGGCGCTGAAGCCCTCCAGGCCGTCGAGGTCGGTGCGCTTCTTGACCAGTCCGTAGAGGGCGAAGGTGACGCTGAGGACGAGGGACAGCCACGGCACCCGGCCGTAGGCCACGCCCATCACCACGACCGCCAGCAGGCCGATGCCCACCGCTGCCCACTGTGCCGTCCGCAACCGTTCGCGGAGCAGCAGCACGCCGATGGCGATGGTGATCAGCGGGTTGATGAAGTAGCCGAGGGACGCCTCGATGACGCGGTCGTTGGCGACGGCCCAGATGAACAGGTACCAGTTGACGGTGATCAGCGAGGTGGAGACGGCCACCAGGGCCAGCCGCTTCGGCTGTCGGAGCAGCCCGGGTATCCACCCCCACCGGCCGACGATCGCGAGGATCACCACGGCGGTCGGCAGTGACCACAGCATCCGGTGGGCCAGCACCTCGGCCGGGCCGGTGGTCGCCAGCAGCGCCCAGTACAGGGGGAGGAGCCCCCACATGCCGAAGGCGGTCAGGCCGTAGGCCATCCCCGCACGGTGTGCCGTCGATGCCGTCGAGGTGCCCACAGTCGTCCAACCTCCCGCGGAAGTCGCAGATCCGGGGGTGCCCGGAAGCCGTCGAGTAGGGGAAGCCCGGTGTCGCGCACGACGCCGTGCCACCCCCCGAAGGTAAGCCTGTTCGAGGGGTGGTGTCATTCCCGTTCCACATTATGGTCCTGTACGCGACGGCCGGGGCTCCGGGGGCGGGGGAGGCCCGGGAACGCTCGGCAAGGCTTCGCGGAGGCGTTCCCCGGTGTTCACCGCCTGCGCAGAGCGGCTCCGAGGTCGATGTCCACGGGGAAGGACACGTCCACCTTCAACCGTTCGTGGTGAACGCCGGTGGGCACGTACGAGCCCGTCGCGGGATCCAGTGCGTGGACGTACGCCACCACCCGGTCATCCTCCTGTTCGACCCGCCAGAAGTGACGGATGCCCGCCTCCGCCTACTTGCGCGGTTTGACGCCCCGGTCCCGACTCCGTGAGTCGGGTGAGACCACCTCGACGGCCAGAAGCACGTCCTCGGGAGCGAAGAACGTGACGTCCGGTGCCTCCGCCGCTTCGGCCCGGACCACCACCACGTCCACCTCCGGGCGGTCCCGGGGGCCGAGACGGACGGTCATCCCGTGCAGTACGTCCCACCCGGCGGGAACGGCGGCGAGGAGGGAGGTCCCCACCGGGCGGAGGGCCCGGGTGTGGAAGAGGTTCCGGGGGCCGGGGAAGTTCGGGGTGCCGTCGAGGAGTTCGACCCGGCGCGGCAGGCCGGGCAGGCGGTCGAGGTCCTCCGCCCGCCGGGTGCCGGCGGCCGGCCACGCGGCGTGCGGGGCGGGAGCGCGCCGGTCCCCGGGGTCGACCGTCTCCGGTGTCGTCATGGGCCACACCCTGCACCGTCACCGGGCCGACAACGGTTCCCACCGGCGGGGTTTCCCCCGAAGGGGCGACACCGCCGCCCACCTCCCACC